>DASQCU010000029.1:0-4597 GCA_035634575.1 Beijerinckia sp. | reverse complement strand
GCGCCAGATAGGAGCCGATGCCTGGCAGCTTGATCGTTGTATCGCCGACCGAGATCGCCTCCGATGCGACGACGAAAAACCAACCGCCCGACATTGACATCATCATATTCCAGATGAGGCCCGGCATGGCAAAAGGCGTTTCCAGCTGCCAGAATTTCTGCCAGCCGGAAAGCTTAAAACCCGATGATACTTCAACAAGATCACGCGGGACATTGCGAAGTGACTGGAAGAAGGAAAAGGCCATGTTCCAGGCCTGAGAGGTGAAGATTGCAAAGACCGCCGCGCATTCCGCGCCCAAGGTGGATCCCGGAAAAAGCCCCAGAAAAAAAGCGACTGTGAAGGATAGAAAGCCGAGGATCGGCACAGATTGCAGAACATCGAGCAAAGGGATGAGGATGAGCGAGGCGCGCTGGCTTTTCGCAGCCAGCGTTGCATAAACAAAGGTGAAGATGAGGGAAGCCCCGATTGCTGCGAACATCCGCAGGGTCGTGCGCAGCGCGTAATAAGGCAGCAGCACATAATCGAGCGAAACGAGATTGGCTTCTGGCGCCGTGAGCGGCAGAGTCAGGCCATGCGAAGCACGCGAGACCGCGATAAAAGCCCCGAAAATCAGCGCGAGCGCCACAATGTCATATTGATTGGGCAGCGCTTTCCGGCCGAGCGAAGTGAAGGCAACGAATCGGGAGAGCATCGAAACCTTTCGCGGATTGCGGCAAGAAAGAGCAGGGTAAGGCAGGATTCGCTTAAGCAAATTACCTTTATCGAAAGCTATGACATTTAAATGAATCTTCGCGCAAGATATCCCCGAATTCCAAGGAACTGTCCAGCGCATCGCGCGATCAGGAGCCCTACCTGAAGCTTTGCAGACGGCAAAGGAATATCCGGCGGAACCTCTCTAGGAACAGAATTTGCTCTGACAGGCCGCTACGCCCAGGTTTCGCCTTTTTCCTCTGGCTCAGATTGCATTCGATCCCTCATCAAAGCCAAAACGCCGACAATTTTGATTTTCGCGCCGGGAAAAGCTTAACCCTATCGAAGCAATTTCATGTCACGCTTTTTGACCAAGGCATTTCACAAAAGTCCTTAGCGCTGATGATCCATCCCTTTTCCCCATCGCCGCATCTTGCTTTTGCAAGCTCCTTGAGGAGGTCCCTTGCCAGTTCCTGGGCGCTTGGCTCGGTTCTCGGCTTGGCGCTTCTGGCCGCGGGCTGTGCCGGCGGCGGCGTGACCGGCCTCGATCCCTATCCGCGTCCAAGCGATTATGAAATTGGCGGGATCGACGTCTCTAAATATCAAGGCGATATCGATTGGAGCAGCGTGAAGTCATCCGGCGTCCGCTTTGCCTGGATCAAGGCGACCGAAGGCGGCGACCGTGTTGATGAAAAATTCGCCCAGAACTGGATGCTGGCCAAGGCCGCCGGGCTGCCACGCGGGGCCTATCATTTCGCCTATTGGTGCCGGCCGGCGCAGGAACAGGCGGCGTGGTTCATTGCCAATGTTCCCACGGATCCCGATGCCTTGCCGCCGGTTCTCGACGTAGAATGGAATGGAAATTCCAAAACCTGTCCCAAGCGCATACCGCGCGATGTCGCGATCTCCGAGATGAAGATCCTCCTTGACGCTATGGAACGCGCCTATGGCAAAAGGCCCGTCATCTATACGTCAGTCGATTTCCATCGCGATGTCATGCAAGGCGCATTCACCGATTACCCGATCTGGGTGCGCAGCGTGAAATATTATCCATCGGTCAAATATGGCGACCGGCACTGGCATTTCTGGCAGCATACGGCGGAGGGCCATGTGCCGGGTATCCATGGCAATGTCGATCGCAATGCTTTCAACGGCTCGGTGACGGATTGGAAGACCTGGCTCGAAGCGAGCAACGGCTGACGGGCATTGAAGGCGGGGTCGTCCCTTTTGTCAGGGCGCCCGGAACCTGCTCGAAACCCTCGCGTTGCGGACTCCATGCGAGGCAGAATTCACATTGGCACGTCCGGCTGGCACTATGAGCATTGGCGCGGCCCTTTCTATCCCGAGGGGATAGCGGCCAAGGATATGCTCGCATTTTATGCCGAGCATTTCTCAACAGTTGAAGTCAATAATTCCTTTTATCGCCTGCCAGGAGCAAAAGCCGTGGAGGCATGGCGGGATGAGACGCCTTCACACTTCATCTTTGCCTGCAAGGCCAGCCGCTACACGACCCATGTCAAGCGGCTGAAGGATGCGCCACAGAGTTTCGAAAAATTCTTTCCGCGCGTCGATCCCTTGGGAAAGAAGCTCGGACCGATCCTGTTCCAAACGCCGCCGCGGTTTCCCCCAGACCCTGAGAGACTTGCCGCTTTCGTCGCGGCTCTGCCGCAGAAGCATTCTTATGCTTTCGAGTTCCGCGATGAGCGCTGGTTCATCGACGAAGTGCGCGAAGTGCTCACCAAGGGAAATTGCGCGTTCTGCATTTTCGACTTTGGCGGCATGCAATCGCCGATGTGGACAACGGCCGATTTCGCCTATCTGCGGCTGCATGGTCCCGGTGCAAAATATCAGAACAGCTACGGCGACAAGGCGTTGCGGGATTGGGCAGACCAAATCCACGCCTTCGCCGCCACGGCGTTGGATGTCTATTGCTACTTCGACAATGATCAATCAGGCTATGCGCCGCAGAATGCCTTGCATCTGTTACAGATCGTCGGGCGCAAGGCCGCAGCCTGAAGGGCTCTTGCAAAAAAGAAGGGCCGCCCTTCAGCAGGACAGCCCTTCCATTGCCAGACCGCAGTCCGCGATCCCGGAAAGCTCTTAGAAGGCAAAACCCTTCGTAAAGGCATGATGCCAAGTCCGGGCCTGCAGCGTGAGACAATGAGACACTGGATCACCTCCTTTCGTTTGTTGACGATAAATCAATTTAATCAGAACCTTCTGCCAATGGTCAAGACACAATCGCTTTGCGAAGGAACAGGTGGTGCATAAGGGGTGCCCCTCATTCCTTGGCATCAATCCATCCATATTGCCTTTTCATCTGACTTTTTCGCATCAGATGGAAGCCGAGCCAGGCAAAACCGAGCGCAATCGTGAAATCGACTGCGTAATATTGTGCCGAGAAAAGCGGCTCGCCGAAAAGCGCATAATGCAGAAAGCGCACGCCGCCGGCGAGGAGCGTCATAAGAACAAAAGCACGCCAGAACGGTTGCCAATTTTTGGCAAGGGCGCGGCCGGCGCTGAAGGCTGCGGCCCCGCCGAGGGCGACACTCAGGGCAAGAAAGACCCAGAATGCGTTCTCATTGGCGGGGAGAAGGGTGGGCATCAGGCACCGCCTTCGAGATAGGCCGCACGCACTTCCGGCCGCGCCAAAAGATCGCGCCCGCTGCCTGAAAGCGTGATCACCCCATTGACCATGACATAGCCGCGATCGGCGAGCTTCAGTGCATGATAGGCATTTTGCTCGACGAGAAAGACGGTCAGACCCTCCTTGTTCAAATCGCGGATGACATCGAAAATCTGTTTCACGATCAGGGGGGCAAGGCCGAGCGAAGGCTCATCGAGCATCAGGAGGCGCGGACGGCCCATCAAGGCGCGGCCTATCGCCAGCATCTGCTGTTCACCGCCAGAGAGCGTGCCGCCGCGCTGGGCCGATCTTTCCTTGAGGCGGGGAAAAATGGTGTAAACGCGTTCGAGATCGCTTTCGAAATGGGCGAGCTGGTCAACCGCAGCGCCCATCTGAAGATTTTCATAGACTGTCATGCGCGCGAAGATGCGGCGGCCTTCCGGCGATTGCGCGAGGCCAAGCCTCGCGATCTCATGCGTCTTCATCCGGGTGATGTCGCGGCCATCGAAGAAAATATGGCCCTTCGCGGCGCGCGGATTGCCGAAGATCGTCATCATCAAGGTCGATTTGCCAGCCCCATTGGCGCCGATCAAAGTGACGATCTCACCTTTGTTGACGTCCAGATCGACACCTTTCAAGGCGATGATCTTGCCGTAATAGGTCTCGATCCCGCGAAGCGCCAGCATAGCTTTCGGTTGGGCAGCGTTCATGCGCCGATCTCGGCTTCAACGGCGGCGACCTCGGCCTCATCCTCAACGCCAAGATAGGCGGCGATGACTTTTGGATCCTCGCGTACCTCGCGTGGCGTCCCATCCGCGATCTTCACCCCGTAGTCCAGGACGATGACATGGTCGGAAATTTCCATGACGACCGACATATCGTGCTCGATGAGAAGAACGGACGTCTCGTGCTCGGCGCGGATCGCCCGCAAAAGCGCATTGAGTTCCAGCGATTCGCGCGGGTTCAATCCGGCGGCGGGTTCGTCGAGGCAGAGCAGGACCGGCGCGGTGCACATGGCGCGGGCGATTTCGAGACGGCGCTGCGCCCCATAAGGCAGATCGCCGGCCGGATCATCGGCGCGATCGAGAAGGCCGATCTTGGCGAGCCAATATCTGGCCGTTTCGACCGCTTTTTTCTCCCGTACCCGATAGGCGGGCAAACCGAGCAGACCGAAAATCGTGAAGCCGGAAGCCGCCATCAAGGGATTATGCTGCGCGACGATGAGATTTTCGATGACCGTCATCCCCGCGAAAAGCCGGATATTCTGAAATGTGCGGGCTA
>DASQCU010000028.1:0-4259 GCA_035634575.1 Beijerinckia sp. | reverse complement strand
TGAAATTATTGGTGATGACGGCGGTCATCTGGCCACCCGTTCCCGGATCGCCGCCAAACGACGTGACCGCGATCGAGATCGGGTTGAATTCAGAGCCACGGCGCACGTCAAGATAGCGATCCTGGTCCGCCAGGGCTGGCGCGAGCGGGACGACTGCCGACACGAACCCAAGTCCAAGCAGCCATTGGCTGGCGGAGCGCCGGGTCAAGGGAGAGGTCAGGGGAGAGATCAGAGGAAAAGTCTTCACAGCATTTCTTCCGGGTCGAAGCGAACGATCCGGCCTTTCCATTGGTCGTAATAGGGCTGGTAAAGGGCTGGAATGTGCAGAGGATTGCACCGCCGGACGGCCCGTAGCGCGCTTTCCGCAAGGCTGCGCAGATCCGGGTCCGACGGCGGATTGAGCAGCGAAGGCTGGCCGATGAGCGAGCCATCCTGCGCATATTGGACATGGATTTCGGGGATGTATTTCTTATTGTTGAGCCCGATATAGCTCCAGCATTGCTTATATTGCTCCTGCAGGAGCGAATCGAGCTGGCCCCACATCGAGGGCGACATCTTGGCGGCGCTCGCGGTCGGCGACCCCAGCGAGGCCACCTGCTGCAGCTCGCGTCCGGTCGAGGCCTTGCGCTGCGGCGCTTCCTTGCTCAGGAATTTGCTGATGTCGGCAGCATCGAATTTTTGCGCGGGGTCGGCAGTTTCCTCGCCGGATTTTGGCTTCGCAACCGGCTTTGGCGGCGCGTCCTTCTGTTTTTCCTGATCGAGCAACTTGGCCAATTGGTCGGGCTTGAATTTCGGCTCCGGCTTTGTCGGCTCCTCGACGGGCTTTGGCTTTGGCTCAGGTTTCGGCTTCGGCTGGGTCTCAGCCTCCTTCTTTACTTCCGGCTTCGATTCGGTCTTGGGGCGCGGCACGGGCTTTGGTTCGACGGCTTCGGCGCTCTCAACCGGCGGCGGCTTTTGCGCGACTGGCGGCGCAGGCGCGGGCTTGACCGGCTCCGGTTTCGGCTCGGGCTTCACGGGTTCAGGCGCTGGACGAGGCGGCGGCAGGACGGCGGCGCGCTCCGGCGGCTTGGGAATCTCTTTCGTCTCGTTCTCGCCTAGGTCCGGCTCGTGCTTGGCTTGCACGGGCGGCGTCGGAACATCCTTCTTGGCTTCGGCCAAGGGCGGACGCGGCTTGGTTTCGGTAAGGTCTGCGAGTTTTTCCGCTCTTTGTTGCGGCCTCACCTGCTTGGCGGTTTTTTCGCCTTTCATGATCTGGTTGAACTGCTGATTGCTAACCATCTCGACAGGAATGGATTCCTGCGCATCCTCGAAGGATGGCGCGCGCGAAAAGGACAACAGCGTAGCGAGCAGCAACACGACATGCGTGGTGCTCGAAACCGCCAGACCTGGATTATCGCGCAGCGACATCGGCGTCAGTTTCAGTTCAGTTCTTGCTCGGATCGGTGACCAGCGCGACCTTTTTGTAACCGGCCGTGGTGATGATCGTCATAACCTCGGCGATCCGCCCGTAATTCACGGTGTTGGCGCCGCGGACATAGATGCGCTCGTCGAAGCCATCCTTGGCGACCTCTTTCAATCGCGCCGCGAGCTGATCGACCGGAACCGGCTTGTCCATGACATAGACGAAGCCCTTGTCATCGACAGCGACGGAAAGCGGCTTCTGTTCGATGTTCAGCGCCGCCGCCTTGGTCTGCGGCAGATCGATCGGCACCCCCGTCGCGAGGAGCGGAGCCGCCACCATGAAGATGATCAGAAGGACGAGCATGACGTCGATAAAGGGCGTCATATTGATGTCGGCCATGGCGGCATAACGCGGAACCCCGCGCCGCTTGCGCCCGCCCCTGCGTCCTGTCGCTACAGACATGCCCATGCTGGAGGCTCCTTCGGGA
The DNA here is from genome assembly GCA_035634575.1 of Beijerinckia sp. Lineage (GTDB taxonomy): Bacteria > Pseudomonadota > Alphaproteobacteria > Rhizobiales > Beijerinckiaceae > Beijerinckia. Next base: position 2,370 of record DASQCU010000028.1, on the reverse strand, counting down.
TTAGACTAAGTTCAGGCCGCCCTGTCGTGGACATTATGCTGATCGATCTGGCGCGAGAGGATGGACGAGAATTCATCCGCGAAACCTTCGAGCTTGGCCTGGTTCTTCGCGACATCGCCCTGCAGCTTGTTATAGGCGATGAGCGCCGGGATGGCGGCGAAGAGCCCGATCGCAGTCGCAAACAGCGCTTCCGCAATGCCCGGCGCGACGACCGCAAGCGAGGTGTTCTTGGAGGCGGCGATCGAGCGGAACGAGGTCATGATGCCCCAGACCGTCCCGAAGAGGCCGACGAAGGGTCCAGCGGAGGCCACGGTTGCAAGCACGAGAAGATTGGCTTCGAGCTTTTCGACCTCGCGGGCAATGGAGACATCAAGCACTTTTTCGATGCGCGCCTGCAGCCCCATGAAGGACGAACTCGCCGTCTGGACCGAACGCTTCCACTCCCGCATAGCGGCGACGAAGAGGGTGGCCATGCCGGTCGTCGGCTGTGTGGAGAGGGTCGTATAGAGCTCGTCAAGCGAAGCGCCCGACCAGAACCGATCTTCGAATTTCGCCATTTCACTTCTCGTCTTGGCGAAGAGAAGCACCTTGTTGATGATGATGGCCCAGCACCAGACCGAGGCACCGAGAAGGCCCAGCATGACGAGCTTGACGACGAAATGCGCCGACCAGAACATGCTGAGAAGCGAGACTTCCGTGACAGGCGCGGCGAGCCCCGTAGCGGCAATATCGGCGGGATTCATCTCGTTCATCCTTTATAGAGGTGCTTGGACCAAAAGATATATTTGCAAACGCATTGGACACAGATCGTCCCGGAGCCGGGAACGCGCCTTCTCCTGACCCGGAAATCGGTCATTTCTGGGGCTTTGCCGCGAGCGTAGGAGCTTAAGACTTAGCGAAACAGTTAAAATCCAGCAAGGTTAAGGCCAGGTTACCAGACTTGCGGCCTTCCAACACTTGCATGGTTTTTTAAGAAAAGTCATAGCGCTATCACAAGCCCTCTTCCTGAGGAGCGCCGAACGGCGCGTCTCGAAGGGCGAGGGCGTATCCAGTATGCACTGGAACTCATCCTTCGAGACGGGCTCTGCGAGCCCACCTTAAGGATGAGGGCGAGCTTTTGAAACAGGTTCTAAATAGGCTCAGAGATCCCTTTGAGCCTTGCAAGAACGAGCTCCGGGATACGCGTCGCGCGGCCATCGGCAACCACTGCAATCCTGACCTTTGCCCTCACCAGAACCTCGCCCTCGCGCAAGACCCGCTGCGTCATGTCGATCGAGGCGCCGCGCAATTTCAAGAGCACCGTTTCGATCGAAAGCTCGTCATCCATCTGCGCGGGCCTGACAAAATCAATGCTCATGTTCGCCACGGCGAAGCCGAAGACCTCCCCTGCTCCGCCCGCGAAAATTGCGCCTTGATGGATGCCGTGCTTGCGCAGGTATTCGGTGCGCCCGCGCTCGAGAAACCGCAGATAGGACGCATGATAGACGACACCGGAAAAATCCGTGTCCTCGTAATAGACGCGAACCGGGAAATAATGAGGCAGGGAAAAGCCGTCTGGATCGCCGCTCATCGCTTCTCGCAAAGCTCGCGCCGCCATCAGGCGCAGCCTCTCCTATCATTGCGAGGCTGTCAAAGCAAATAAGGGGGACCGCGAGACCATAACGATCAGTGAGACCGGCCCTCAATGCGTTGAGCCAAGACAAATGCAGGCATGACACATCCGGCTTGACGAAACGCTTTGAAAACCGGCCCCACCGGGGCTAGCTATATAAATCATAATATAAATAAAGTCACGCCCTGTGTGAAGCTCGGCACCAAATGCCCATCGGTCACTCGACGGCGAGCATCACGTCCGATGACTTGATGACGGCATCGGCCTTCTTGCCCTTTTCGAGGCCAAGCTCCGCGACGGCTTCATTGGTGATTGAAGCGATGAGAATCCCGCCCTTGATCTCGATTTCGACCTGAGCCGTCGTCGCGCCCTTGTGGACGTCCTTGATCGTGCCTTCAAGGAAATTGCGTGCCGAGATTTTCATTGTTTTTTTCCTTTCAACTGCGCCGCCAGATTCGCTTCCCGCTCGACAAAAGGGTTTGTCAATGCTGAGGCTTGCAATAAATAGTTTTGAGACGGCTCGCGGCCACTCGCCTAGCCCAATTTTCCGCCGAAGCTATTGAAGCGGGAACAGCTTCGCCTTCGAAACGATCGCTCGCGTACCCGGAGAAAATCGTGACCCTTCCGCTTCTGCCAGATAGCCTTCTCGACCAGCTGCTGGCAGATGATGTGCCTCTCCTCGATCTGACGACCCATGTTCTGCAGGTCGGCGCCAAGCCCGGGAAAATGAGTTTTGCCGCGCGCGATCCAATGATCCT
>DASQCU010000027.1:0-13244 GCA_035634575.1 Beijerinckia sp. | reverse complement strand
TGTTTGATCCCTGTCCATCATAAGTTCCGTTATTTCTCTCACCCCGGGACGGTGTAATCCTTTCCGTTTTTTGACGCAAAGGACCAAAGCCGGCTTTGGTTGCTGTATCTTCGGGTGATCGAAGCCGCGCACCGGAGAAGTGGGGAGCCCTTGGGGCGGGCCTGACGATAATTGCAGGCAGTCAATGGAATTTACAGATTATTATAAGGCCCTGCCATACTTTCAGTCTGAGCGAGCGCGATGTAGAACACATCATGGTGTGACGAGGCGTACTTGTTTCCTTGGGAACATCGCGGTGCTGGCGTCAGTGACTTGACTCCGAACGGTTCGCAAGCGTCTTTAATCAATCAAATTCAACTGAATGTGATAATGCCGCGATGGCACGCTCACTTGTTTTTCGTGGAGCAGACTGTGTCCGACCTTCCCGCCGAAGCCGCCACGCGGCCACCCGCCCGGTCAAACCTTGCGGTCTTGAGTCTCTCGGCGCTCGGCGTTGTGTTTGGCGATATAGGAACGAGCCCCCTTTACACGCTCAAGACGGTTCTTTCTCTCACCGGCGATAGACCTACGGCAAGCGTCACCCTGGGCCTGACTTCGCTTGTCATCTGGACGTTGATCATCATCACAAGCATCAAATATGTCAGCGTCGCAATGCGGGTCGACAATGATGGCGAAGGCGGCATCCTCGCCCTGATGGCTCTGCTTGGCATAAAGCGCGCAAACAGGCCTCTCATCGTAGCGGTCGGCCTTTTTGGCGCTGCCCTGATTTATGGCGATGGCGCGATAACCCCTGCAATCTCGGTTCTCTCCGCCCTTGAAGGCCTGAACATCGCTATTCCCGGCCTTGACGCCTACATCCTCCCGGCCACGGTCGTCATCCTCGCCGGCCTCTTCATGATTCAACCCCTCGGCACGGCCCGTATCGGCCGAGCCTTCGGACCAGTCATGGCGACTTGGTGCGTTGTGATGGCCGTGTTGGGCATTGGCGGCATTATGCGCTATCCGGCCGTTTTATGGGCGCTCGATCCGCTTTATGGATTGCGTTATCTGAGCTCCGGGGGCCTTCAAGGCTTCCTCGTGCTTGGCGCCGTCTTTCTGTGCGTCACCGGAGCGGAGGCGCTTTATGCGGATATGGGGCATTTCGGTCCCGCACCCATCCGGCTCGCCTGGTCGGCATTGGTCTTCCCAAGCCTTGTCTTGAACTACGCAGGACAGGCCGCTCTCGTCCTGACCGGTGCGCCTGTGTCCGACAATATTTTCTATCGCCTTTGCCCAGCGCCGCTCATTGTACCGCTTGTCATATTGGCGACTGTTGCAACGATCATAGCGAGTCAATCCATTGTGACCGGCGCCTTCTCGATGACGCGGCAGGCGATCCAGCTCGGATGGCTTCCGAGGCTGAAGATCACCCAGACCTCCTCGCAAGGCTATGGCCAGATCTATGTCGGGGTCGTGAACTGGTCCTTGATGGTTGTTACCATCAGCCTCGCTCTCTTCTTCAAGAAATCGGATAATCTCGCCTCTGCCTATGGCATAGCGGTTTCCGCCACAATGTTGATGACTTCGGCGCTCCTCTTCATCGCGATGCGCGAGATCTGGCGTTGGAGTTTGGCCGCAGCGGGAGCATTGGCCGGAAGCTTTTTCGTGATCGACAGCGCATTCTTCGCGGCCAATCTGGTGAAGGTGGAGGAGGGCGGCTACGTACCGCTGCTTTTGGCAGCTGCGGTTTACGGCATCATGTTCATCTGGCATCTCGGCCGTTCGGCTGTCACGGCGCGACTGGAAGACAAAGTCGTGCCGATCGACACTTTCATGGCCGGCTTGAAGGAAAAAAAGATTCCACGGGTTCCGGGAACCGCCGTATTTCTGACCCGCACGAAAATCGATGCTCCGCCTGTGATGATCTGGCATCTGCGCCACAATCGCGCTTTGCACGAGAAGCTTTTCGTGTTGACGGTGACAATCGAGCAGGTCCCCTGGATCAACGATTCCGAACGGCTTACCTTCACGCAAATTGCCGAGAATTTCTGGCGTGGCTCCGCGCGTTACGGCTTCATGGAGCGGCCCGACATCCCCGCTCTCTTGCGGCGCGCGCACGAAGGCGGATGCGCTCTCGATCCCGCGGACATTACCTATTATGTCGGCCATGAGACCGTGGTCCCCAGCGAGGATGCCAAAGCCTTGCCTCGCTCCGTCGAAGCCATCTTCGCGCTCATGGAACGCAATTCTGCTCACGTCAGCGATTTCTTTCGCCTACCGCGCGATCAAGTGGTGGAGATCGGCCGGCAAATTGCTATCTAGCGCAAGATCATTTATCTTTGAATCGCCATCTTGCTTACCAAGAGTCGCAAAGAGCGACTCTTGGTTCCTTTCTCGAATTTCCGCTTTTAAGCGGTTGGCGGAAATTCGAGAGTGGCACCAACAGTCATTCTTTATGACTGTTGGTATGAGTCTTTGTTTTATCGCGTGTCCGGACGCATTGCGGTGCTCAGTTGAGGTTTCGACCGAACTGCCGCCGCTGCCATCGGCGAGCTAAAAACTTTACTTTAACTCTTATTGCGATATCTGTCCCATATGAAACCAATTGACGACCTTCGCGAAGAGATTCGCTCCCTTGAACAACGCCTCAACACATTGCGGGCCGCCGTGGCGGCACTTGCGAGCGCGGAAGGACGCCAGACAACAGCAAGGCCTCAGGACTCGCAGAAGACCGGCAAAACCCGCGCGGCATCTGTAGACAGCACGACTGAGCGTCCCGCCTCGGTTGGTGCTCTGGTTCTCGGAATGCTCAAGGCTCAGGGTGCCATGAACCGCGCCGACATCGAAACCGCTGTTCTCGCCGAACGTGAAGTTACAAAGGCTTCTGTTGGTATGGCCCTCCAAAGATTGCGGTCGAGCGGAAAGGTCCTCCTCCAGAACAATCAATGGAAAGCCAAACGGCGGTAGTCCGCGACGATCGTCCGACGCGGGCGCGGCGACTATGGGTATGGCATCGCAACAGCAGCGGGCTGCCGTTGTCGTTCCTCCAGACTGCCAGCAAATTTGTCCTGTTTCGAATTGGACACAGAGCCCATGGCGGACCCCGTCACGACGCATTTTATCGAGGCCAATGACCTCACATTTGAGGTTGATGAATGCGCGCCTGCAAATGGCGGAGCTGAGAGGTTGGCGCTTTGCCTGCACGGATTCCCGGAGTCGAAATTCTCCTGGCGGTTCCAGCTGCCGCTACTCGCGGAACTGGGCTATAGAGCCTGGGCGCCCAATCTGAGAGGCTATGGTGCGAGCTCCCGGCCGAGGAACGTAAAGGCTTATGGGATCGACCATCTGGTCGCTGATGTGGAAGGTTTGATTGCCGCATCCGGCGCCACTGAGACCCTGCTTGTTGCGCACGACTGGGGTGCAATTATCGCGTGGCATTGTGCGATGCGCAGGATCCGCACGCTTAACCGTCTTGTCGTCATGAACGTGCCGCATCCAACGCGTTTCATGGAAGAGATCCGCATCAACAAGACACAACGCAGGAAAAGCTGGTACGTCGCGTTCTTCCAGCTGCCCTGGATTCCTGAAAGCATCTTGACGCGCAACAATGCGCAGCGCGTGGCTGACGCGTTCCTCAATATGGCCATAGACAAGCGCCGCTTCCCAGCCGAAGCGCTGAACCATTATCGCGCCAATGCGATGATTCCCGGCGCAATGACGGCGATGATCAATTATTACCGCGCTGCTTTTCGGGCTGGTCCAGCTGTAATGGCGCCTCTCCAAAATCATGTGGAGATCCCGACGCTGATCCTTTGGGGCGAGGAAGATGCGGCGCTGGAGAAGTCTCTGGTCCCCGGCACCGAGCGCTTCGTACCAGACCTGATGGTGCGTTTTCTCCCTAACGTCTCGCACTGGGTGCAACAGGAAGCGCCTGAAACAGTGAACGCCCTGCTTCAGGCTTGGCTCACAGGCGAGCCGGTGCCGCAGGCCGCCGCCGCGATTTAGGGAAACCGCCTCGTCATCAGGGAGGGTGTAAGCGAAGCCGTTGCGCCACCAGCTATCAATGCGTCATGCCCGGACTTGATCCGGGCATCCAGGAACGCCGGTTAAACCTGAAGTGCCTAGCACTTGCACACAGCCTCAACCCGCTCGCATGGATGCGCGGATCAAGTCCGCGCATGACGGAGCCGACATGAAAAACTGTACCGAAACCAAGTGGAGGGACTTTTTCACGGGCGACTCCGCAGCTGTTCAGCCTTCGTGCCTTTTATACCGGTAAGTCCTTTATCTCGCATATTTGCGTCACCTGATTCGGCAAGCCGCCGCCGATCATTTCGTAGCCGACGACACGCAGGATTGATTGCGCCGGGCTCATTGTTACGGCGAGCCGCGTATAAGGGTTTAGGATCGGGGGCTTCACCCAATCGAAGCCCCTCTGCGACAAATGCCCCTGCCAAGCAATGAGCGCGTCGCGGCGGGTGCGACAACGCGCGGCTGCTTCCACTGTCGAGCAGGTCAGAAAGAGTCCCGGCGCAATGCGCGCTTCCCACTTCGGACGACTGGGTGTCCAGTCGTTGGTGGCGCTCGTCTCATCCTCACGCGTTTTGAAGCCGTTCTCGGTCCGCTCGATCACGCATCGCTCGTTTGGCGCGCAACCAACAAGCACGTAGATCACGGGCCGTGCCACAGGCGTAGTTTCCAGCGCTGCCTTCGCAGCCCCATATGTATCGCAACTTTCGAATACACGACGCAGCAATTGATCCGGCGGCATGTGGCTAATGTTCGCCCATGTATGGAGAACGTTGGCCGCAAGGTCATAAAGGCGCAGCCACGGATGCCGGGTGCGGCGCCACAAGGGCGCCTGGTTGATGCAGGCCGCGAAACGGCGCGGCGCCATTGCTGTCAGCACGCCGGCGTAGCCCGGCCAAGTGACGTTGAAATATTCGCCCGCGAGGGCCTCACTGCGGACCACATCCGAATGACGTCCCAGACCTGGGAATGGCCAATCGAGCGTGCGCGCGAGCCAAGGCACACCGTCTTCCTCGCGAGCGAACGAGGTACAGCCCCATTGGTAGGAGTCGTTGAGCAGCCAGACGCCAGAAAAGCCGAGCGTTGCCGCAATTTGCGTAATCTCCGGCACATAAGGCGAGCGCGACCGGGTGAGCCAGCGGCGCGCAGCCCCATCCAACGCCGGCACGAATGGCGCCATCGCGCGCGGAAATGAGCCGAGGCAAGCATCACGCAGAGCGCGGGCGCGAACGCGGCATTGTTCCGCGTGGCGCAGAGCTCCGCCATGGCCGACGTCAACAAGGGGAATAGCGGGCAGCGCGTCGTTTATGGACCGCGCGTAGTTCGTCGTCATCGGATCCTCCATCCACCCGCATCGTTTTTAATTGATCATACAACAGAGGGAACCGAGGAGAGCGGGTCGTACCAATATATGATTTCGGCGCAGGCATTGTATTGACCTCTACGCCGATCGGGGATGATCTTAAGCATTGCGTGGATATCCAAGAAAAGCCAAGGAGAGGCGCAGGCCGGAGGGGAACAGGTTTGCTCACACAAGCGTTGCGCCGGTCAAAGACTGAAGGGGCTGAATATGATGTTTGGTTCGTTATCTCTCTTATGGTTGCTGCTTGCAGGTCCAGCCACGCCCGCCATGGCAAGCGTCAAATATTTACCGGCGGCAGCGCCTTTCGCCAGCACAACGCTTTTTCTTGATGTAGGAAACAATTCCGCAGCAATATTAAAACAAAATAACGTGGACGTTAAAATCGTGGCCGCTGAGGCAGAAGATTTACTTATTTCAAGGGTCCTTGATATTGAATGCCTATTTGATGGTAATTACGACATCCGTTCAATCGCTGCCTGGGTGGATAACCATTATCATTTAATTCCAGTCACGATTGTAGAATATAAGACATCTAATCCATCATACATAAAATTAGAAATCAACATGTTATATTTAACCAATAACGAATTGGATGCTGGTACACACAGAATATATATAAACTTCTTCTGAGTCCATGAACCGATTTCTAGTTTGCTTAATAGTGGGCTTTGCTCCTTGCCGACTGCGATTCAACGCAGACGCTCGCCGACGATGATCAGAGCGCCGCAGCCATCTCGGCCAGCTTCGCCACCGTGTTCATGTTGCGCGCAGTACCTGTCTTCCCGGCGGGGATGCGGAGGCGCGAGTCTGCCATCCCATCGACGTAGAAAATGTATATTTCGCGCTCTCCCAGGCGGAGCTGCTCTCTCGCCAGTCCGCTTGCATTGTCCAGTGCGTTGGCGGGAAGCGGGTCATCGACGAACAGGGCGACCGTGCGATTGCCGGGCTGGCCTGAAAACGGATTGCGCGCCAGCACATCAACCATCTCATCAGCCGATCTGACCAATACCCCAACAGGCTTTCCCGCATATACTTGCAGTTGGCCCTCAAGCGCTGCCTTGATTTCCGCCTCTGCCGCGTCGCTCTTGAAAACAGCGTTGCCGCTGGCGATGTAGGTGCGAACCTGCTTCAGGCCCACCTTTTCGCACATTTCCTTCAGCGTGCTCATCGGGAGCTTTCCGGTACCGCCGACATTCACGGCGCGTAGCAAGGCCACATAAGCTTTCATTGGCCCCACAGCTCTAGCCAAAGTCGATGGCCTCGATCAAAATCACTTAATCTCTGAATCGTGATCTTCCTCTACGTCATGTTCAAGGCGCTCATGTAAAGCTCCAGAATCGCCTCCATTTCCTTGCGTTCGGAATGGTCCTGCTTGCGGATCTTGACAATCTGACGGATAGCTTTCGCGTCGAATCCACGGCCTTTCAATTCCGCATAGACGTCGCGGATATCGTCGGAAATTGCCTTTTTCTCTTCCTCAAGCCGCTCGATTCGCTCGACAAATTGCTTCAACTCTTCAGCCGCGACGCCGGTCTCGGCAATATCTGCCTTCATTTACCATATTCCTTTTGGATTTGAGGCTCTCGGCAAGCCTGGGGGGAATGCGGCCTGGCCACGCGCCCGTCAAGGCGCATGAGGCGATATCCCCGTAATCCTGTCCGATCATCGCGAGGGGTGTGCCGTTTATTCCCTGCGACCGATCGAATGACGGCCGGTCCGGCTCGGGAAAAAGGCGATTTCATGCAGTTCGGGCCCCACGAGCAGCGGGCGCAGACAATGCGCCAGCCGCTCAGTGAAGGCTAGGGCCGCCTCGGTCTCTTCGACCAGATCCTGCCGGATCTCGATGAGAAGCCCCGGCAGGCCGCGCCGCGTTACCTCCTGGTCCAATGTGTCTCCAACGAGCGCGCCATCATAGGGCTCATTATCGCCGACGATAAATCCATCGGCGGCAAGCGCAGCGATCAGGGGCTTGGCGAAGCGCGGATCGCTGTCCCAGAGAATGCCAACCTCCCAGGGTCGCGGCGTAGATTTCCAGCTTGGCGTGAATGTATGGATGGAGACGACCGCGGGCACCGGGCCCTCTGCCAGCATGGCTTCGATCTGCCCGGAGACGGCGGCACGGTAGGGCCGCCAATAGAGCTTGCGGCGAAGATCGATCTCATCCTGTCCGATGCGCGCATTGCCGGGGATCAAATGTCCGTCGGAAAGCCGCATGACGAGGGTCGGGTCGTCGGCACCGCGGTTGGCATCGATCAGAAGCCGCGAAAAGCGTGTCAGAAGCGCCGGCGCCCCGAAGATTTGCGCGAGCCGCCGGGTGATCTCGGCGGCGCCAATATCATAGGCAATGTGACGCTTGAGCTCGTCGGCTGGCAGGCCCAGGGTTTTGTAAGGTTCGGGCAGGGCATTCGTGGCATGGTCGCAAAGGAAGAGAACACCGGCGCCGGGGCGCCCCTCGACCCGCTCGACCGGATCAAAAGACGGTTCCGCTTGGGGTGAGATCGGGAGAGGGTCAGCCACGGATTTGTCTCCCCTTGCCAGGGTGGGTTAAATAGGCCTCAATCCCGCCCGGTTGGATTTGAAGAATCATGGGATTTTTCGAATGCCAATAAGCCAGAGATAGCCTGAACCCACAATGAAGCTCTTGATTCTTTCCGCGATGGGCGCGCTTGCGCTGACTGCCGCCGCAAGCCATCCCGCTTATGCCGATTTCCGGCTTTGCAACAATACGTCAAGCCGGGTCAGCGTTGCGCTCGCCTATACCGATGGCGAATCCTGGGTCAGCGAAGGCTGGTGGAATCTCAAGGCCAGCGGCTGCGAGACCCTGGTGCGCGGGCCGCTCGCCGCGCAATTCTATTATGTCTATGCCATGGACGAGCGCGGCGGCGAATGGAAGGGCAAGGCCTTCATGTGTACGCGCGATCGTGAATTTCGAGTCAATGGCCGGGAAGATTGTTTCGTGCGTGGCTTCGACCGCACCGGCTTTTTTGAGGTGGATACTGGTACGGAAGCCAAGAACTGGACCGTGCAATTGACCGATACCCAATCGCCGCAGCAGAAACCTTGATATGACGAGGTCCGGTGAAGGATCGGGCTATGCGACCTTGAGCTGAAGAATAGCCTCATCGGCAAGGTGATTGGCGATCGCTATCTGTCTTTCGGTCCCGACCCTCAGGTGATCGGGCAGCTTGTGAAGCGATCTTGATTTTGCCTTGATATAGCTCGAGCGGATTTTCTCGATACGCCAGACACTCATGCGCATCACGTCGATCTTCAATTGATTCGCGACGAACTGTTCTTCGCGTTTCGTCCAGCTTATCGGCGCTTCGCTTGCGCTGGCGGCGGCGATGGACGTCTTGATCATCTGTGTCGTCTGGTTCATTTGCCGATCCGGCCACGGATCTTCCGCGCGCGGCGGGAGAGACATAATAGGCGCAGCATCGTCAAGGTCGGGAGCGAGAACTGACTGATAGGTTTGAAATGAGATGGTCATCAATATCATGCTCAAATCGGCGACCAGGAGCGTGATCAATCCTTTCGAATTATCGTACAGAAACACAATAAATATCGTCAGACATGCAAATATATGGACGATCACATTGATATTCTGGATATTCGTCTGAATTCGCATGTCTTCAAAACCTGGTGCAGGGCATCAGTCAGCGATTATCGCCAAACCGCTAAAGTCGCATACGGAATATGCGGGCTTTGCAACGAGACTCTTAGCACGATGAACCTTTCGGCCGGATTGACACTCTCCGATCAATTTTAGGCTTAAACGCCCTCGTCCTTCGAGACGCGCCGTTCGGAGCTCGTGAGGAGGAGGGCGAGACAGATGTTTGCTGCTACGCCGCCGCCTGCAACCGCTTGGAAACCAGTTCGAGCAGCAACCGCATATCGCGCGAGAAGGTTCTAATGCCTTCGGCCAGTTTTTCCGTCGCCATCGCATCTTCATTCAGCATGAAGCGGAAGGTCTTCTCATCGAGCGACAGCCGTGCCGGCGCCTTGCTGGCCGCCGTCGCGGGATCGAGGCGGCGCGGCAATTCACCCTTGTCCTTGGCGAGCTCATCCAGGAGTTGCGGCGATATGGTGAGGCGGTCGCAGCCGGCGAGCGCCTCGATCTCGCCAATATTGCGGAAGGATGCGCCCATGATGATCGTCTTCACATCATAGGCTTTGTAGTAATGATAGATCTGGCGGACCGAGAGGACGCCGGGATCGTCTTCCGGGCCATAGGTCTTTCCCTCGGCCTTGGCATACCAATCCATGATGCGCCCGACGAAAGGCGAAATCAGAAAGACGCCCGCGTCGGCGCAGGCCACGGCTTGGGCCAGAGAAAAGATCAGGGTCATGTTGCAGTCGATGGATTCCCTCTGCAGGATCTCCGCGGCTCTTATTCCTTCCCAGGTAGAGGCAATCTTGATCAGAACGCGCTCCCTCGAGATGCCGCGCCTCTCGTAATCGGCAATGATCCCCCGGGCCTTGGCTACGGTCCCCTCGATATCGAAGGAAAGATCGGCATCGACCTCCGTGGAGACGCGGCCGGGCACGATCTTCGTCAATTCCGTCCCGAAATTCACGGCGAGCCGTTCGGTAATCTCGCTCGTCCAATGATTATGGCTCAGCCCCCAGAGGATCGCTTCATCGAGCAGCGGCGCATAGGCCTCCATTTGCGCAGCCTTCAGGATCAAGGTCGGGTTCGTGGTGCAATCGACAGGCGCGAAGGCGCGAATGGCGTCCATGTCACCAGTGTCGGCGACGACGGTGGTCATGGCTTTCAATTGGTCGAGCTTGGAAGGCATGGTGTGATCCGTTTTCTCAGCACCGTCGATAGATGACGTGCATCAGGTATCATGACGTTGATAATAGACCGCCGTCTAGTTTCGCAACATACTATGAAAAGCGGATGGCGGTTCGATGTTTTCGGACGAAGGTGCGCCGCTTGATCTTGGCGAGAGCTGAAGCGTGGCCAAAGCACCGTTGGGGGAATGGTTGAGGGTCCCTGCACGAGGGATGGCTTGGACTTTTGGCATGCCGTAGATGTAATGATCCTCGATCCGTGAGGATCAGGCTTTCTTTTCGGCGAGCGTTCAGACCGCCATGAGGTGATGAGACCCTTGGCTTGGCGGCGCGAGGCCCAAGGCGCGGCTCAGCCGTTCGAGATCGACTGGCTTGGTCAGAAAATCATCGAAACCGGCGGCCTCGGTCGCGCGGCGATCTTCCTCAAATGCGTTCGCTGTTAATGCGATCAGCCGGAGGGGCGCTGCCGTGTTCATGAGTTCGGCCCGCCGGATGCGCCGCGCTGCTTCAAGCCCGTCGGTACCCGGCATTCTGATGTCGAGAAAAATCGCGTCGAGCGAGGGCCGCGCGCCGCTCAGCGACTCGCACGCTCTTTCGACTGCGGCAATGCCATCGCTGACGCGGGTGACGCGGCCGCCAAGCTTTTCGAGATAGCGCGTGGCGAGCAAGGCGTTGATGTCATTATCTTCAGCGAGCAATATTTCCAGATGGCCGGCCTCTCGCGGAACGGCTGACGTGTGTCGCACACCTTCCTGCTTCGCGGTCGCGGCTGGCCGGTCGAGGCAAGCGAAGAGCGATCGCGAACGAACCGGCTTGATCAGCCATCCATCGAAACCTTGCACAAAATCCTGGCCAAAAGCGCGCCTTTGGAAGGGGGAAAAAAGCACAAGGCTGCGCGCGACGCCTGCGTGTCGCGCGGCATCCCCAAGCCGTCTTGCAGCGGCGACGCCAAGGCCGCAATCGACGATGATAAGATCGGGCAGGGAGTCGCTTGAGCCATTGAGTGACAGCATTGGCAGCGTGGCATCTTCGCTTGAAGCATAAACGACCATGGCACCGGCCTCCTTCAAACGCGCACCGAGAAAAGGCGCCTCGAAGGGCGAATCCGCGACGATGAGCGCGCGTTTGCCTACGAGTCTATTTGACGCGATCCGTGGTCTTACCGTCTCATCATCGAGATCGAGCGGGAAGAAGACGGAAAAGATTGAACCGCCCTCGGCAGGCGTCTCCAGGGACAAAGCGCCGCCCATGCGCTCGATGAGCCGTTTCGAAATGGCGAGGCCGAGCCCCGTGCCCCCGTGCTGACTGGTGGCCGAGGGGTCGCCCTGTTCGAATTCCTCGAAGATGGCCTCGCGCCTGTGGATCGGCACGCCGGGCCCCGTGTCGATCACGTCGAAGCGGAGCATTTTTTCGCTCTCCTTGACGACACGAACACCGATCCCGCCGGTCTCGGTGAATTTCACCGCATTGCCGGCGAGGTTGAGCAGGACCTGGCGCAGCCGTGCCCCATCGCCGAGCACGGCCTCGGGCACGCTCGCGTCGATCAGGCTGGCGATCTCCAGCCCCTTGCCTTGCGTGCGCGGCGCGAGGAGTTCGACGACGCCTTCGACGAGAGCAGCGACTTCGAAAGGCTTCTTGAGGATCTCGATCTTGCCAGCCTCGATCTTCGAAAAATCGAGCATTTCGTCGATCAGCGAGGCGAGCGCCGTACCGGAACCGCGGATGGCTTCGATGTAGCTTCTTTGTTCGGCGTCGAGTTCGGTGCCAAGCAGGAGGTCCGCCATCCCCAGAATGCCGTTCAGCGGTGTACGAATTTCATGGCTCAAATTTGTGAGAAAGCGCGATTTGGCTTCATTCGCGGCTTCGGCCCGGTCGCGCGCCTCGGCGGCCTCCTTGAGCTCCCAAAGCTCATCGCGCAGAAGTTCGTTTGCGTCATCCCCGGCAATTTCTTCTTCATCAGCTTGCGGATGAGCGCAAGCTGTCCCGTCGCTCGCAGCCGGAGCACAGAGGAGAACCGGCAGTTGCTCGCTTTCGCGGGCCGCTGGCTTCATCCGTTTGCCAAGCTGCCGGTGACAAAGAACGGCGGTGGCCGAGGCGCAAATCAGGGCGCCGATGAAAACGGCGATAAGGCCGCCATACAGGGCGACTCTCGCAAACATCGTCAGGAAATCGCTAAAATGTGAGACCTCGGCCATGGCGGTTCAATCTTGCGCCGCTCCCCTGCAGGCGGCTCGTATTGCACCATGGAGAAGAGGTCTTGCGATTCCGTTGCTATTGAAATCGGCTTTCGAAGTTTCGCTTAGAGGATGGCTTAAGAACCTGTTTCAAAGGGCTGGCGTCATCCAAGCCCTCTTCCTGAGGAGGCCTGAAAGGCCGTCTCGAAGGACGACGGCGCGTCCAGTGAGCACTGGAGTCATCCTTCGAGACGCAGTCTTCGCCTGCTCCTCAGGATGAGGCTGTGGCTTTTGAAACAGGTTGTAACAATTCGAGAGTGGTAACCGGCAGTATTATTTAAGTAATTTCAGCAGGGCGCGGCCTGCCTTGCTCTTCAATTCCTTGGCGTCCAGTGTGCCTTCATGATCGACATCAGCCTCTTTGAACAGCTTTTCGACAACAGCAAGATATTCATCCTTGCTCAGGGTGCCGTCATGGTCCGTGTCGGCCGCGTCGAATTCCTTTTTGCTGAGACGTGAGCCGACTTCCTTACGGTCCAGCGTCCCCTCATGATCCTTGTCGAGCTTGTCGAAGGCGGTGCTGGCGGCGTCCTTGACCTCGTTGAGATCAAGCGTCTTGTCATTGTCCTTGTCATAAGTCGCAATCGGTGAAGCCGCCAAGGCTTGCGCAACGGGGAATGCCGAAAAAGACGCAAGCGTAACGGCACAGGCACAAAGCCCGGCCTGTAATATACGGCGAAGGATCATGGACAATCACTCCTGTGATCGAGAGAAGAGCCACGCACAACTATTGCCTGTTGAAGCAGAAAAGAAAAGCCTTGCGCAGCAAAAATGCGTTGGGTGACCAACGCATTTTTGACTATAGTTTCCCGTGATTCGGATCATCTTGATGTTCAACTGGA
>DASQCU010000026.1:0-7892 GCA_035634575.1 Beijerinckia sp. | reverse complement strand
ATTAACTATAGATTTAATATATTAAAAACTCTGGAAACAGCTTCGAAAATCTCAAATTCGTCAACCATCCGTTTGGGAAAACTCACCGATGCGGCTCACAAACCTCGACATGGAACTGCTTCGGACTCTAGCGGTCAGCCGTGCGCCGTCCGATGCGAAGCGTCGGTTCACTCCGCCGCCGTGCGATTCCGCTGCGCCGCATAACGATTAACTGGAAACGACAAGCCGAAATTCTCGCGGAACGTCGCGCCTTCATATTGACGCCGCAGCAGGCCGCGCGCCTGAAGGATCGGCACGACATGATCGACGAAAATATCGAGCTGGTGCGGCAGGGATTCGAACAGGACAAAACCGTCAGCACCGTCATTTTCGAACCAAAGCTGCAGACGGTCGGCGATCTGTTCAGGCGTGCCGACGAAATTGCCGCGCGGAGTGGCAAAACGCAAAGCCGCTTGGCGCAGCGTGAGGTTTTCCGCGCGCGCGGCGTTGATGACTTTCACGGATTGACTTTGATTGCTGTTCCAGCCGATAGCGCCAACATTCGGGAAAGGCGCATCGAGATCGTAGATCGTGAAGTCATGATCGTTGAAGGAGCGGCCGAGCATGCGCAATGCGTCCTCGATCGAGACAAGCGCGGAAAGCTCTTCGAATTTCGCTTCGGCCTCGACTTCGGTCGAGCCGATCACCGGGCCGATGCCCGGTAGTATGAAAAGTTGCGACGGATCGCGGCCGAAGCCGCGCGCGCGAGCTTTCACGTCGCGATAATATTCCTGGATGTCCTCGAACGTCTGCGCCGGGGCGAAGATTGCTTCGGCGCGCTTCGAGGCGAAGTCACGGCCGTCCTCGGAGGCGCCGGCCTGGAAGATCACGGGCTGGCCCTGGCGCGAGCGCTTGATGTTGAGCGGGCCGCGCACTTGGAAAAACTCGCCCTTGTGATCAAGCCGGTGCAGTTTCTCCGGATCGACAAAGATGCCCCGCGCCTTATCGCCGACCTGGGCATCGTCTTCCCAACTGTCCCAGAGGCCCTGAACGACGTCGAGATATTCGGCAGCAATCCGGTAGCGCACATCATGCGCCGGGTGCTCAGCCTTGCTGAAATTGGCGGCTGTATCGGCAAGCCAAGAGGTGACGACATTCCACCCTGCGCGGCCGCCGCTGATATGATCGAGCGAGGCAAATTGACGGGCGACGTTGAACGGCTCGGAATAGGACACGGTCAGCGTGCCGACGAGCCCAATATGCTCCGTCACCGCGGCGAGCGCTGAGAGGATTGTGACCGGTTCGAAACGGGACAGATAATGCGGGCTCGATTTTTCGCTGATCGAAAGACTGTCGGCGACGAAAAGGAAATCGAACCTGCCCCTTTCCGCGAGCTGCGCCTGACGCTTGTAGAAGGCAAAATCTGTACTGGCCGTGACTTCCGCTTCCGGATGGCGCCAATCGCCCCATGTGCGCCCGACGCCATGCAGGATGAAACCAAGCTTGAGTCTGCGTTGATCGGCCATGAGGCTTTGCTCCGGGAGATGGGGAACTGGCTGTAGGATAGGCTGCCTGAAGAGACGGGACGATTTAGAATTCCTGACAGGCGTGTTGATAAAAACCACGTTTCATGATTTTGGATTGGTTCAATCCGGGCCTCCCCGGCTCGAACATCGAAAAAACCCCAACTCGGCTGCCCAAAATCAACGTGATCTGCCAGACCGGCCGCGGGTTCAGTCAAAAGCGTCCGTTCCGGCGGTGTGCAGGTTCTCAAATCCGCTGCGCCTCCGGTACTTTCTCAAGCACCTTCTGAACCTGCCCGATGACGGTTTCTGCTTCGGTGCGCACCACCCAATCCGGGCTGATATCGATGAAGCGGATCACCCTGCCCTTATCGAGAATGATCACGGCCGGTGCCGGCAGTTCCCATGTTCCCGTGCCGATGAGGTCACCGAGCGAAATGCCCGTCGCGAGCGCGGCCTGCTTCGAAGGCTCGTCCGATTCGAAGACAATGTTGAGGCTCTTGCCGAGCGCATTGTCCGGGTCGGAGGCGACGACGAAATCGAAATTATGCCGCGTCTTGATATCGGCAAGCCGCTCCGGGACTTGCGGGCTGACGGCAACGAGCGGGACGCCGAGTTTCTTTAACGCCGGCGCGAGCTCGCGCTGATAATATGGCAGGGCAATGTTGCAGGCGGGACATCCCGCGTGACGGAAGAAGATCAAAACAGCAGGCCCGCCGGCGACGAGATCATCAAGCGCGATCGTGCCGCTGGTCACATCAAGAAGCGGCAGCGGAGCGACCACATCGCCGGCCGCCGCATAGGTTCGCTGCGCAAAATCCTCGACGAGCCTTTGGCGCTGATTGGCTTGTATTTGATAGGCTTCGGGCGTCCAGGTTCTCTGGCGCTCCGCTTGAAGCTCTCCGAAGAGTTCGGCCAGGGATTGTTTTGCTTCCGTCATCGACGTGTCCTCTCTCTGCTGAGTTCGATCTGTGCTTTAAACTGCGGGGATTGGCACGAGGTCTTACGCTGCGGCGCCGCCTTGAAGCGCCTGCTTTCCGGCAATGGTCAAACGACATCGTCCTGAGACGTATGTACACGGCTGCATAAGACGTCGCGGTAATAGCGCTCGAGCGGATTGGTGCGCGCGATCATGGATTCCTGATCAAGGCGATCGCAAGTTCCGCGACCGCGATCACGTTTTTCGTGACGAGATGTTTCAGAAGACCGGCTTCCTGGCCTGCCGGCGATTCACCGCGATCCGTGGCCTCCGCCGCCTGGTCGCTGCCGCCGAATTCCTCGGGAACGGTCAGGGAAAGCAGCTTATGCCTGTGCAGAAAGCGAATGTTTTTGGCGGGAAACTTTCCGAGTTTATCATATTCTTCGGCTGATTGCGATAATTCAGAAGCGATTGAGGTCAGCAAAAATGACGAAATATTTTTTCTAGGCTTTGGGTTTGATGATTCTAAGCTTTTCAATTCAGTCAAAAACCCGATTTTGTGCTCATGAAACATCAATTGATACCATTATAACGGTATTTTATAGGACGAAATGAGCTTATTACATAAGCTATAATAGTCCACTTATCTAATGGACAAGAAATTCATTACACCTTTGGGACAGCGGCGAAAAATTTGAAGTTCTCACCAATCACTTTGTGAAAGCCGCAAGAATCGGATCGCAGCCGCTTTTGCCGCACACAGCCCAATCGTAGTGAGCTTGCGAAACTCGTATCCGGGCTCGTTTATGTGGCCCCGTATTTCGATCGCTCTTTTTCCGAATCAATCTTGGTGAGTCAGGCTAATAATTTGGGCCCAAATCAAAGGCTTCGGCGCGTTAACGCCGAGGCCGTCCGTTTATGACAAGCGTCGTGTATCCCGAAAGAGCCCAGCTGAAGTTAGGATAGACGTAGGTACAGCCAGGTACGTTCGGGAGGCATCCGGGAAGGGTCCCTATGCGAAGCGCGGGTCTGTTAGCGTCTCGGTTACTCAATCCGTCTAGACGTTTCGAGAATGGATTCAATTGCGGTTCTGCCTTGACGGAAGGTATGCTCACGCCGAGAATCACTGCAGCGCACGCTGCCGCAACGGTGTTGGACATAGGAATCATTCTCGCGGTCTCCAAAAACCAGCACCAAATAAACTGCGAGAACAATCTTTTGGTTCCAAACGCAAACCTTTGACTTTGAGCTATGTAGAATAGATTGTTGTAAGACACGCGATTCCGTGGAATATTTGTCTGTCATTATGCTCGCTTGGCTACGTTTCATACATGCGCTTCTAGCCCGCATTTGTCGCAACCCGGCCTATTGGCGGTATCTCCACAAGATCGGCAAAGCCAAGGACAATCGCTCGTTTGAGATCGACGCGGGAAAAGGTACCGAAGAGGCGCGTTGCGATGGAATCTTCGTGCTACGGACCAACGCGAAAGTCACGCCGCTGCAGGCCGTATTGCGCTATCGCGATTTCTTGCAGGTCGAATCTCTTCTTGCGCACGAAGGCGATCCCGCGCACGCGGCCGATCTTTCATTCATTCGAGCGTAGTGCCACGTCGTCTTGAATTTCGCCGCAACGCCCGTGAATTCCGAGGCTTATAAAAACAAGGTATTTAAGTGGGGCTATGAGGGCCTTTCTTGGCGCGACTGGAAAGGAACCAAGAATCGCTCTTTGCGAAACTTGATATTATCCGGGGAATCAAACAACTGGGCGCTCAGAGTTCAGATATATTTGGTCGGTAAAAGGCCTACGGTTGCACCATAACCGTGGGTATTATCTCATTGCGGGGGTGGGGTGATGCCGAGGACAGCGGCAATGCCGAGCACCAGGACGGCGAGAAAGAGCTCGAAAGCAACGCTCACGCGAAGCCTGATGATTTGCGCCTTTCCTGTCATGGAGGCGTTGCTGAGCTTCGGCAGGGCGATGAAGCGATTGAAATAGGCCAAGGCCAGCATGACCGTGACTGCGGCTATTTTCGTGACGAGCACCTCGCCATAAGGGGTCCAGAAGAGCTTGTCGAACGAGCCGGAAACGCGAAAGCCCGCGTTGGCGATCCCGCTGATGACGATCAAGGCAACGGCGATGACCGCCATGGCGGAGAACCGCAACAATAGATCGACGGTCCATTCGCGTGCCGCATCGGGATCGAAATGACGTTGCTCGACGAGCGCGAACAACAGCGCCGGGAGGCCGCCGACCCAGGCGGCCGCGGCAAACATATGGACGCTGTAGGCGAGGATCATCAAAGCGCCCCTGAGATTCGCCCCGCCTTCCGCCGCATGACCAAGCCATGCCTGGCTGACCAGAAGCAGGCCGCTTGTAACGAGAAGCGCTGTGAGCGAGAGCCGGTCCCGCCATGGCAAAAGAACGATTGCAACGAGGCCCGCAAACAAACACAGACGAAAGATCGCGACGGGGCCAAACTGCGTTTCGAAAAAGAAGACACGCAATATCTCGGGATCGACAATATTGCTGAAGCCGTCCGTCATATTGGCGAGGATTCCGGTAAGCCAGGCGAGCCCGGAGACGGCCGCCAAGGGTGCAGCGACGCGCAACAGACGCTTCGTCGCGGCGTATGAACGCGGCAAACGCCCTCGATCAGCCGATGCGCTTTCGCCGCCTATGGTGAACCAGAACAGCGTCGATCCGAACAGCACGAAGACCGAGGCGAAGTAAACCCACCGCGAGAGGACGAGAGCTTCGAATATCGTCATGAGCATTCACTCGGCATTTGCGCGGCCGCCGCGCAGGAATGGCGAAAGTTCGCGAGCGGTCCAACGGTCATTCTTTATGATCGCTGGCTCAGAGTCGTTTGAGACGCCCCCGCTCAGACAAGCCGGGCGGGACGCCTTTCGACCTTGCTTCAAGGGGCGACCGTGAATCGATAGGTTCCCGATGTCGGATGAGTATCGACCGAAATGACGTGCCATTGCACGGCATAGGCGCCGGGCTTCAACGCATGGCGCAAATGCACGTGAAGCACGTTCGGGCTCGCTGGATCGAGCCTCGGCTTATCGGCGGGTATAGACTCGCCGCCTTCGGCGGCAATCGTCACGCCCGAAAATCCAGGGACGACATCCTGCGAGAATTGCAGCTCGATGTCGCTCGGCGAACCAGCCACGGTCGCGCCGACTCCGGGACTGGCGCGCTCCAAAAACGCATGAGCGAACGCACTCGTCGCCGCAAAAGCGCAAGCCGCCATGACCGAGGCCGGAAAGAGAGGGAAGCGTTGCATGATGCTGCCCTCAATATCGCGCGGTGCGCGGCTGCGGCGGGCCGAAAAGAGGCCTGCCGATCGTATCGGGGAAAATATCGTCCAGGAAAAAGTCCACGACCGCCCGCGCGCCGACATGCTTGCCGCTCGCCTCGTTGATCGGAAACTGCGCCATGACGCCGATCTCGAAATATTGGCCGATATAGTAAAGCGATGGGCCGAAGATTCCCGTAGTGTCGCTCGGCGAGAAACTGCCGGCAACCGACGGGCCTATGTTCGACACCGGCGTCGCGACCTGAACTTCAAACGCGGGAATGAGCCGCTTGAAGAGATCCGGGACCTCGTGAACGAAGGAGTTCATGTAGAGCAGGCTATATTGCAGCGTCGCGCCATAGGTCAGCCTGTTGGCATTGAGGCTTCCGTCGCCGTTGATCGAGGTCGTCGGAATGTTGTAGTCCGCTTCGCCGGTGATCGCGATGGGCCGCAGCCAATCGGCCGCAGCATCGCCGAAGCCCTTGCCGACATAGAGCTTCGTCGTAAAGGTCGTGAACGGAGCCGAGGGGAGAGACGCACTCTGCGGGCTGCCGGTATTGGCCCAATCGAAGTTGATGGCCCCCGCAAAAATGAATTCATGCTCGGGGTTCTGATAGAAGACATATTTCAGCTGCGTCTCGATATTCGCCCAGCCTTCGGCTTTCGGGTTTCTCTGCCAGCTGAACCCGGCAGACCCGATCGAGACACCAAGATCCGCCGTGATCGTCTTCGCATATTCCCAGCCGAGCGTGTAGGAAATCGGTCCGGTCGTCCCATCGGGATTGGCCGCGGTCATATAGGCGAAGGTTGGCAGGGCCAGTTCATCATTGACGCCGGGATCATCGATGGTGAGCGTCGCCGGAAACACACGGTTGCCGACAATCGTATGCGCCTGCACTGAGCCGGCGCCGATGAGCATGGCGGCAAAGGCGATTGCGGCCTTGTGCTGAAGCCTTTGCCCCTGGGCCCCGGCTCTCCGCTTCGCTGCGGCCGGGGAAGAGTCCTCCCGGGGATCCAGCCCAAGATCTTGCGTCAGCGCGTTATGTTCAAACCTTCGCGCCCATTTAATGCGGGTTTGGTGAGACATGATGGTTTCTCGAACTGTATAGAGCCGGCCGCGCAGTGCGCCTGAGCGCGCAAGGCGTCACGCCGGAACCGGCTCGGGGACGATGTTGAAGAGGGTTTGGATCGAGAAGCGAGAGCTTCTCTCTATTCAGGCGGCCATCGGGGGGCCGCGCGGCGGGGCGCCAGCCGGAAAGCGGGCGGAACAGGGGATGCTGAACGAGGCCTGTCTTATCTGCGCCGGAACGGCAAAAAAGGCCTCGACTCCGCCAATCGTTGGTGGAGAGGCGATTGGCGCGAGACAATGGACGGCGCACAGGGCGCAGAAATTTTGCTGGTCGTGCAGCGGCACGCCGCCGGGGGCGGACGGCTTATGTTCGTCGGATGGAGCGTTCGATCGAACCGTATGGCAAATCGCAAATGCGTCTTCAGCGCGGGGAGCGGCGTCGGCGGTCGTGGCGGCGCAGAAGACGCTGGCGAGGAGCTGGGCGTAAAGCGCGAGAAACGCGAGCAACGCGCCCGCAAAAGTACCCGCCGAGGGCGTTACCCGCGTGTTCCGTGCCCTTGCGCTTCTACGGGTCGACTGGCCCAAGCCCAATTCCCTCCACTCGCAGGGCATTGTAAGTCGATTTCCAGGGCAGCGGAAAGGGCTTTCGGCAGGCCGAGAGACATACGAGGATTTCACATCGCCGGTTCGGCCGGCTGAAGCCGACCCGCGCGGGCCGCCAGGAAGGCCAGGAGCGCCGCAACGATGAGCAAGACCGCGCTCATTGGAGCATCGCCTGCTCGAGCGGCAGGATCGTGCTTGAGGGCTTCTGATCCCTCAAGAAACGGGGAAAGGAACGTGTGATGGCTCGTATCTTCATCACCGGCAGCACGGAAGGGCTCGGCCGCGCGGCGGCGCAGGCTCTGATCAAGCAAGGGCACGGGATCGTTCTGCACGCGCGGTCGGAGCAGCGCGCCTCGGCGCT
The DNA here is from genome assembly GCA_035634575.1 of Beijerinckia sp. Lineage (GTDB taxonomy): Bacteria > Pseudomonadota > Alphaproteobacteria > Rhizobiales > Beijerinckiaceae > Beijerinckia. Next base: position 136 of record DASQCU010000026.1, on the reverse strand, counting down.
CTCCGATCTCACGCCGCGCTCGACAGGCGTTGTCATTGGCGACCTCGGCAGCGCGGTCGAGATCCGATCGATCGCGGACCAGGTCAACACGATCGGCCGGATGGACGCCGTCATTCATAATGCCGGTATCTATTCC
>DASQCU010000025.1:0-2062 GCA_035634575.1 Beijerinckia sp. | reverse complement strand
TTTGGGTGTGCCTTCGAGCGCGCCGCCTTCCTTGCCCGGCTGCCAGAAGATAACGTCCTCGATCTTCCTGGCGAGTTCGAAATCCTTGTCCGTGATGCCCTTGGCCGTATGAGTCCACAAGGTAATCTCGACCGAGGAATAGGAAACCAAGAGATCCGGATGATGCCAAGCCGCCTCGCTCAGATGGCCAATCGTATTGACCACCATGAGCGTTCCTTTCCAGCCTGCGGTCTTGCAGGTTCGCCGGATCGCATTATTGGCATAGGTCCAGCGGGGCAGCTCGGCAGCAAGCCGCGTGTTGATCTCGGCCTCGCTATAGGTTTTCTCCTTGCCGGCTTCGCTCATGGTCGAAAGCTCCCATTTCTTTCGAAAAGAGGCGACGCACCTCGGCTCGGTCCACCGCGCGCTCGCGCACGATCTCGACGCCGACCGAAGCATTCAAAACATCGAGCTTTTCAACGCGAATTTTCGCGCCGAGAACCCGTTGATGTTGCAGCATTGCGGCAGCGATCTCCTCGCCCAAGGTCTCAACCAGGGCGACATGGCCACGACCGATGATAAGCTTGATCGCGTCAATGATGAGATCATAGGAAAATACCGCCCGCATGTCATCGGCGCGATGTGGGTGGCGGCGAATATAAAGATCGACATTGATGCGGACACGCTGCGGCGCTGCATGTTCGTTTGCGTAGGAGCCGATCGACACGGGCAGCACGAGATCGTGAACGAAAACGCGGTCGGCTTGCCCAGATGAAGCCTCGGAGCAGGAGGCCTCCCGCGCGGCGCAAAAGCGCCAATCGACCTTGTCTTCCAGCTTGCGTTCCTCAGGTTCCGGCTTTTGCCGTTCCAACGATCCTGGCCTTTCGCGCGGGATGAGATCGCGCACGAGTTCGATGGCGTCGGGATCGAGCGCCGCCGTGCGGCCTCCGGCCTGACGAAGCGCACCATCGAAGGCAAGAAAATCGGGCGCGAGAAGCAGAAGCCGCGCGATATCGGGCGATTCGAGACCGCCTCCCAAACCCGAAGCCAAGCCTTCGGCGCGGCACATTTCGACGAATTGGCCGAGCGCCACGATGCCAATATAGTCGAGAAGACGGCCCTTTGCCTTCTCACTTGTGGCAAGCATGGCGGCTTTGAAGCCGGACCGGGCGAGAAGCGGAACCAGCGCCAGATCGGGCGCGCGATCGGCGAAAAACACGGCGACAAGCTCCACCTTGTTTTGCAGCGGCTCAAGCGCGCGAATCAGGGTTGCGGCAGGAGCACTCTCGCCGATCCCGATCAGGATTTGATCGACGCCGGTCTTCACGATGCGGCCCACGACATCGACGATGCGGGAGGGGTCGCCGATCATCGCGCCGACCCGGCAACGGCCGGCAGCGGCGAGGTTGAGCGCATGCAGCGCATCAAGCTCGGGCGCTGCACCCGGCAGGCTCTGGACAATGAGGCCATCGACACCCGCCGCGATCAGGATTTCGGCCTCTTCCCGCGTGCTGATGCCTGCCTGCAAAAGGGTCATTGCGAGGCCCCCGCCTTTGACGCGAGCAGACGATTGCGAACGATAAAATTCACTGCCCGCGACCAGTTTTCGTCGCTACTGCCTTGCATATCCGCGCTCGCCGCAGCAATGACCTTTGCGGTCGCGGCATCGCGAATAATGATGGTCATGTTGAGGATCATGTCGGAAACTTTCTGGACGATCCCGGTGATAGCGACATCGGCGCCAAGCTCGCGCGCGAAGGCCGCATCGCAGCCGCCGCAGGCCTGCAGATTGGCGCCATGGGCTTTTTCAGCGACGAGCGCAATATCGACGATTTGATAGCGGTCCGACGCCGCGAGCTTGGCGCGCAAATCCTGCGCCGCCTTCACGAGGCGTTGAGTCTCGGCGGGATTTTTGCCGTTCATCTCTCCCGAAAGGCTTGTGTCGATCATTTCAAAATCGAAGACCGCCGCGCGCTGCGGTGCGGCCGCAGCAGGCACGACGGGCAGCGCAGCGAGGAGAGATAGCACAAGAGGCCAGCTTTTCATTTGATGAACCATATACCTTGAGAACCTGTTTCAAAAG
>DASQCU010000024.1:0-3182 GCA_035634575.1 Beijerinckia sp. | reverse complement strand
TCTTCGATCACGATAATCAAATCGAGCCCGCGCGCGAATTCGCGCAAGCCCGATGGTTCGACCGGCCAGGTGCAGGCGAGCTTATAGAGGCGCAACCCATAGGCATTGGCCTTGGCTTCATCGATCCCGAGTGCATCCATGGCCTGGCGCACATCGAGATAGGATTTGCCCGCCGTGATGACGCCGCTCCTCGCGTTCGGGCCGCCCGATGTGACGATGTTGTTCATCTTATTGGCGCGCAGCCAGGCGAGCATGGCATCGCGCTTGTAATTTTGCAGCCGTCTTTCCTGATCGAGGATCCCATCGCGGGGGCGGATATTCAGCCCATCCGGAGGCAAACGGAAATCAGCCGGAATGACGGGCGCAACGCGTGAAAGCGAGGCCTCGATGGAAGCGGTCGATGCGACCGTATCCTTGAGACATTTGAGACCGACCCAGGTGCCGGTGTAGCGGCTCATCGCATAGCCCATCAGGCCATAATCGATGATCTCCTGGACACCAGCGGGCGAGAGGATCGGCATCATCACATCGACGAAGGTGAATTCGGATTGATGCGCGGTGGTGGAGGATTCGGCAGTGTGATCATCGCCCATCAGGGCGAGCACGCCGCCATGTTTCGAAGTGCCCGCAAGATTGGCATGACGGAAGACGTCGCCGCAACGATCGACCCCCGGACCCTTGCCATACCAGAGCGAGAAGACGCCATCGAAGCGACCCTCGCCGCGCATTTCGGCCTGCTGCGCGCCCCAGACGGCAGTTGCCGCAAGATCCTCATTGAGGCCCGGCTGGAAGGAGATATCATTGGTCTCGAACTGGCGTCTCGCCCGCTGGAAGGTCAGATCGAGGCCGCCGAGCGGCGAACCGCGATAGCCCGAGATGAAACCTCCAGTCCTGAGCCCCGCCCGCCGGTCGAGCTCCTTCTGCATGAGAAGGAGCCTCGCGATTGCCTGCGCGCCGGACACGAAAATGCGCCGCCTGGTCAGATCGTACTTGTCGTCAAGGGAGGTGGATTTCAGATCCTCGATCCGATCGGCCTGCCGCTCGTCCTGGATCAGATCGGCTTCAATTGGGTTGACTTGGCCCTTGACCGCGTCCGTCATCGCCAAAATCTCCCGCCGGCTGGTCCCGCCCAGCCCTCGACCGCTGAATCACTATAGACCAGGGATAGTTATATTCCAAGATTGCATGGAGAACCGGAAGCCCATGGTCCCCTTCACGCAAAATACCTATTGAATAGGCATTATGCCTAAAACATAATCAAACGCTTTTCAAAATGGCGTTATACCGCCGTTCCTTCGGGTTAGGCGGTGCAACTCTGGTAAATCGCTATCGCGTTAGCGATTTACCAGAAACGAACCCTGAATCCTCAAGGATTCAGGGTATATTCGTCCCTTCGCCTCTCTTTGGCCAGACTTGCGCAGGCACTAATTAATCTAAAATTATTCCCATCAGGCGGCCCATATCAGCGCCGCCGGGCTGACAGGACCCCCTTCATGCGAAGGTTTTATCGTGCGACATGCAGAGGCCAGTTGCTTACGGCCGTCCTGATGTTGACCGGACTGACGATCGCTGGAGCCGTGACCAAAGCCTCGGCCCATCCCCATGTCTGGGTGACCGCCAAGGTGCAAGTCGTTTTCGATGCGCAAGGCAGGATCGCGGCAATCCGCAATGCCTGGGTCTTCGACGAAATGTATTCGGCCTTCGTGACGCAAGGCATAGGCAAGCCCGGCGAGCTTGCAACGAAAGAGGAACTCGCGCCGCTCGCCAAAACCAATGTCGAGTCGCTCGCCGAATTCGACTATTTCACCCATGGAAAGGCCGCGAGCCACAGAATCGAATTCGGCGCGCCAACCGATTATTCTCTGGAGGAACGGGCGGACAAATTGGTCGTCTTGCGCTTCACCCTGCCCTTGAAGACGCCGGTGAGCGCGAAGCTCTTTGCGTTCCAGGTCTATGACCCGACTTATTTCGTCGCTTTCGAACTCGATAAGGAAGATCCGATCGCCTTCGTCGGGGCGCCGCAAGGATGCTCGAACAATCTCCTCGGCGCAAAACCCCTCGCCGCCGATGAGACAAAAAAATTATCGGAATCCTTCTTCAGCGGACTTTCGCCCGGCGATGATTTCGGCGTCAAATTGGCAAGCCGCATCATCATTGCCTGCCCCTGAAAGGTTCAATCGATGGCAAAGCGCATCTGGAAGAGCCGGGCATTTTTTATTCAAGCGGACACGCGCGGCTCGCTCGCGATCCTTTTGTGCCTTGCCCTGATCCTTTGTATTTTCGCGGGCTTTGGCGAAAGTTTCGCGCAAGGGATTCATCATCCTTTCGCAGTCGGCGCAAATGAAGGGGCCGTTGGCAGCACCACAGGTCTTCGCGGCTGGATTCTGGCGCAGGAGAGCGGCTTCTACCGGATGCTGACCGGCGCAATCCGCGCCGCCAAGGAGAATGGCGCCGCCGCCTGGGTCCTGGCCGGTTTGAGTTTCGTCTATGGCATATTCCACGCCGCTGGCCCCGGCCACGGCAAGGCGGTCATCGCCTCTTATATGCTCGCGAATGAAAAGGCCTTGTGGCGCGGTCTCGTCATTTCCCTTTGCGCGGCGCTGATGCAAGCGCTTGTCGCGATCGGCATCGTCGGCATAGCCGCCCTCATCCTGCGGGCAACAGCCGGCGAGATGACTGAGGCCGCGCATTGGCTCGAAATTGCGAGCTATACGGGGATTGTCGCGCTTGGCGCGGCGCTCGTCGTTTCCAAGGGAATGGCGCTCGTTGCCGCCTTGCGCATGGCGTCCATGCCGGTCAAACTCGCCTTTGCCGCGCCACGGCCTGAGCCCGCGGGCGCGCCGCGCCGCGCCTTCAGCGCCGAGGCTTGCGATGTCAATCATGTCCATGGGCCGCAATGTGGGCATTTCCATGCACCCGACCCGCAAACACTCGACCAGGGCTTTGCCTGGAAAACCGCCCTGCTGACGGTCTTGACCGCAGGCTCCCGGCCCTGTTCGGGAGCCATCCTGGTTCTTGTCTTCGCCTTGGCGCAGGGCATTTTCCTGGCAGGCATCGGCGCAACGCTCGCAATGTCGCTCGGGACAGCGGTGACAACGGGCACACTTGCGGGATTTGCCGTCTTCGCCAAGGGCCTGGCTGTGCGTATTTCGGGAGCAAGCTCGGCACGGGCGCTCATCCTC
>DASQCU010000023.1:0-2560 GCA_035634575.1 Beijerinckia sp. | reverse complement strand
TTGCCCGCTTCGCGCGCGCCGGCTTCGCCATTGCAGGCAATATAATCGGGATAGGCGATGGTCTCGGCGCGAATAAAGCCCTTTTCGAAATCGGTGTGGATCACGCCCGCCGCCTGCGGGCCCTTGGTTCCCGCCGGAATCGTCCAGGCGCGGGCTTCCTTGGGGCCAACCGTGAAATAAGTGATGAGATGCAGCAGGCCATAGCCCGCCCGGATCACCCGGTTGAGGCCCGGTTCCTCAAGGCCGACCGCTTCGAGATATTCCTTCTGATCGGCTGGCGGCAGAACCGCGATCTCGCTCTCGATCTTGGCCGAAACGACCACCGAGACCGCGCCTTCGGCCTTGGCGCGGGCCTCGACCTCGGCGGAATATTTATTGCCCTTGTCGGCGGAAGCTTCCTCAACATTGCAGACGTAAAGCACGGGCTTCGAGGTCAAAAGCCCCAAGCCCTTGAAGAGCTTCTGCTCTTCCGGCTTGACCTCGACAAGACGGGCGGGCTTTCCCTCGCGCAAGAGCGCAAGGCAGCGGCTGACGAGATCGAAAGTTTCCTTGGCTTCCTTGTCGCCGCCCTTCGCTTTTTTCTCAAGGCCGACGCCGCGCTTTTCGAGGCTTTCGAGATCGGAGAGCATCAATTCAGTCTCGATCGTCTCGATATCATTGACCGGCGCGATCTTGCCCTCGACATGGGTGATGTCGGAATCCTCGAAGCAGCGCACCACATGAGCGATCGCGTCGCATTCGCGGATATTGCCGAGAAATTGGTTGCCGAGCCCCTCGCCTTTCGAGGCGCCGCGCACCAGACCTGCTATATCGACGAAAGTGAGCCGCGTCGGAATGATCTCCTTGGAACTCGCGACCGCCGCCAATTTGTCGAGCCGCTCGTCCGGCACGGCGACATCGCCGACATTCGGCTCAATCGTGCAAAAGGGATAATTCGCCGCCTGCGCCGCAGCGGTCTGCGTCAGCGCATTGAAGAGAGTCGATTTGCCGACGTTTGGCAGGCCGACAATGCCGCATTTAAAACCCATCTTCGAAAACTCGTCCTAATGCGCAGCAAGGCGCGCCGAAAATTCGGCGCTGAACGGATTGGCAATTCGCATTCCGGAAATCAAGCTTCCGTCCTGCATGTCTTCAGAAATGAACAGCTTGCACCCGGCCATCAGAGCCGAGGCAACCAGCAAAGCGTCCCACCATTGCAGGCCGGCTTCATCCTGAACTGCCCATGCCTTAACGGTCGTTTGCGCGTCAAGAGGCGCAATGCACCAAGGAATGAGAAGCGTGAGAAAGGACTGCGCCGCTTCCTTTGGAACAAGGCGCCGCCTTTGCGTGAGAACGCGGTAGCATTCATTCAGATTTTGGGGGCTCAAGGTCAAGGTGTGATTGCCGATCGTCTGCCTCAGCAAATTCGCTGACGTGGCCCTTTTCATCGGCGCTGCCGGATCCAGCGCATAGATCAGGATGTTCGTGTCGACGAAGAGCCTCCCGGTCATAAATATCTTCCCGCTTGGGCAGATCGGCGGAAATGCCGGGAAATCCGGGGCCGCTCAAGAAAAACTCAAGGCCGGCCATCTGGTCTTTCCCGCGACCCATGCGCGTTTCCAGAAGACCGCCGACGAAAGCGGACATGCTGGAACCGGCTTTGGCAGCCTCGACGCGCAGCCATTCGGCAACGTCCTCACGTAAGGTTATTGTGAGGTTTTTCATGACACGAATATCGTGTTCCACGAACCTCGTGTCAAGCCACAAAGCTCCAACGCCGCCGCAGGCAATTTATGCCTTAAACGGAACGGCTGACCCCAGCGTGACTGGCATTTGAAGTCAAGGACGCGGCAAAGGCGCGCCGCCCCCGGCGGTCGAAGATCCTTGAGTTCAAATTCAAGTCACGCTCCCCTGCCGCCGTGCCATTTAAGGTGAGCTTTCGGCGGGTGGTGAGGGGACCTATAAGCCGAGCGTGGCTCTGCTTAAAACAGCCCGTCCTTAGCGAACCCCGCCGATTCCATCGCGCGGAAGATCTTGTTCTGGAAGGCCTCATCATTGCCCTTGGCGAGCTCTCCGGCATTTGCGGCAATCGAAATGCACAGAGCTTCGACCCAGGGGACTTCGCTTTTGGCGAAATCGCCGAGCACATAATTATGCACGAGTTCCTTGGCGCCGGGATGGCCAATGCCGATCCGCACCCGGCGATAATCATTGCCGAGATGCTGGGTGATCGATTTCAGGCCATTATGGCCGGCATTGCCGCCGCCCTTCTTGACCCTGACCTTGCCGGGCGCGAGATCGAGTTCGTCGTGCAAGACGACGATCTTGTCCAGATCGATCTTGTAATATCTGGCGGCTTCGCCAACAGCGCGGCCGGATTCGTTCATATAGGTTTCGGGCTTCAAAAGGGTGATCTTCTCGCCCGCAATCGTGACTTCACTCGTCTGCCCTTGGAAACGCGAGCGAAATTCAGGCGCGCGATATTCGCGCGCAATGGCGTCGAGCGCCATGAACCCGATATTGTGCCGGTTTGCGGCATAGGCCTTGCCGGGATTGCCAAGGCCGACGAAAAGAAGCATTG
>DASQCU010000022.1:0-3521 GCA_035634575.1 Beijerinckia sp. | reverse complement strand
CGATGTTTTGGGGCTCGGCGACTGATTAGGCACTTATCACATCGCGATAGATTTCGCGCAGCGAGACGGGAGTATCGATTGCCGGCAGTTCAAGAAAAGCATTCAAGCCTTCGAGAATGCGCGGACCCGACCATTTGGCTTTAAAACGGTCGAATACTTCTATGCGCGGGCGATCGCGGGCGATCAGAACAAAATGGCGCAGGCTCGGCATGCGCTGATAGAGGTTCCATTTTTCCATGCGATCGCGCGCCTCATTGCCGGGCGATAGCACTTGCGCCACGACGATGGGGTTGCTGACAAAGGTCGCGCCACTGGGCAAGGGGCCGCAATAAACCATGACATCCGGCAGGGTCGCCGATTCGGTGGCTTTGTCTTTCAGGAAGAAGCTTTCGACGAAAACCTTGCAGGGCGCGCGCGCTTGGCGCAACTGCTCGCGCAGCGAGGCGCCGAGGTTTTGCGCGATATAATGATGCTCCCACCGCGAACCTGCCAACATGCGCGCGAGCCGCCCGCCGATCAGTTCCCAGTGCTGGTCATTGGGCTTGTCGGCAAGAAATTCTTCGAAATCGTCGAGGGACATACATTCATAATGTGAAGAGGGGCAGTCCATGCCTTGATCTCCCACAAGACATGATAGCATGAACAAGACTTCCTTCCATGTGAGTCTTTTATTGTGAGCAAACCGCCCGCCCGCCTCGTGACCCCGCAAAAACGCGAGGATGACGCGGATCTTTCGCCGCGTCCCTTGACGCTTGCCGATTTCACCGGCCAGGCGGCGGCGCGCAAGAATCTCAAGGTCTTCATCGAGGCGGCAAAAGCGCGGGCCGAAGCGCTCGATCATGTACTTTTCGTCGGGCCGCCGGGACTTGGCAAAACGACCCTGGCGCAGATCGTCGCGCGCGAGCTTGGCGTCAATTTCCGCTCGACCTCGGGGCCGGTCATCGCCAAGGCGGGCGATCTTGCTGCGCAGCTCACCGCGCTCGAAGAGCGCGACGTGCTCTTCATCGACGAGATCCATCGGCTCAATCCGGCGATCGAGGAAATCCTCTATCCGGCGATGGAGGATTTCCAGCTCGATCTCATCATTGGCGAGGGGCCGGGGGCGCGCTCGGTCAAGATCGACCTCGCGAAATTCACCCTTGTTGGTGCGACCACGCGGGCCGGGCTTTTGACGACGCCCTTGCGCGACCGTTTCGGCATTCCAGTGCGGCTCGATTTCTATACGGTTGACGAACTTGAACTTATCGTGCGGCGCGGCGCGCGCGTTCTGGGTGTTGCGATGGCGGAGGCAGGGGCAAACGAGATCGCGCGGCGTGCGCGCGGGACGCCGCGCATTGCGGGGCGGCTGTTGCGCCGGGTGCGCGATTTCGCAATCGTCGATGGCGATGCGGAAATCACCCGCGCCGTCGCCGACAGGGCGCTGAGCCATCTCGATGTCGATGCGATCGGGCTCGATCAGATGGACCGGCGCTATCTTCAGACCATCGCAGTGTCATTCGGCGGCGGGCCGGTCGGGATCGAGACCATCGCTGCGGCCTTGTCCGAACCGCGCGATGCGATTGAGGATATTATCGAGCCATATCTGATCCAGCAGGGCTTTTTGCAGCGCACGCCGCGCGGCCGCGTGCTGACAGGCCACGCCTTCCGGCATTTGGGGCTGGCGGAACCGGCGCGGGACGCCGGGCAGATGGGGCTGTTTGGGGAGGAGGGTTAGTGGATAGCGGCGGCCCGAATCGACAAAACTTTGGTCAGGAGCGCATGGACCATATCAATAATCCATCACTCTTGAGCCAAGTCTTCTTTTCTTACGCGTTGCAGAAACAAGCAGCTATTCTCAACGAGAACCGCCGATTCGTGCACTATACTAGTGCTGAGGCGGCGGTGTCCATAATAAAGAATGCAGAGGTCTGGATGCGGAAGTCGACAACAATGAATGACTTCTCCGAGACTGCGCATGGACTTAGATGCCTCCAAGGTATGTACACTGGACCAGCAGGAAAGCGCTTTAAATCTCTCCTCGAAAGGCTATTTTCTGGGTCCGTGGAAGTATTAGAAAAAAATTTTGAAGCTTGGTTGCCGCACTTCCGTCTAAATACCTACCTTACTTGCATTTCAGAGCATGAAAATGAGGAAGATTCATATGGTCGGCTATCGATGTGGAGGGCCTACGGTGGTGTTGCAATCGTCTTAAATAACTACCCCTTTCTTGCAGAATCCCATTCACTTGGAGCCTACACGTCACCGGTTGCCTATTTAGATCCGCAGCGGTTTGCGGATAAGTTTGAGGAGATCAACGACTTACTTGAACAGCACGAATACGACATTCAGTCTCAGACCAAAGACGTTGTTTTAAACAATGTTTTCGAGATGATGCGTTTCGCCGTCTTGTGTACGAAGCACCCAGGCTTTCAGGAAGAGAGGGAATGGCGGATCGTCTACTCGCCGGTAAAGTCTGTTGCGGAACGTATCACAAAGAGCATTGAAATTGTCCGAGGTATCCCGCAACCTGTATGCAAGATACCTCTTAAAAATATACCTGAGGAAGGATTTATCGGAGCTGAGATATCTCAACTTGTCAATCGGCTTATCATTGGTCCCAACCAATACCCGGGTGTGATGCAAGAAGCGTTTGTTGAATTGTTGACAAATGCGGGAGTACCACATGATGATGCTTGGCGGATGGTTTGCATCTCTGAGATACCGTTGAGGTAAAATTTAAAGCAGTTTGATTATTGATTACCGCGCAATTAGATTTACGGCTGCTCAATAATTTACTTTGAGATGTTTTCGACAAGATAATCATATCTTCGGTTTCGTGGCGTTTGCCGAAACCAAAGTTATAGGCGGCCTACCCTCACCCGCCAAACAACTGCTCAAAAAAATTGCGTTCGCGCGGAGGTGGCGCGGTGCGGTAACGCGGGTCGTCATCCCCATTCGGAATTGCGCCCGGAGGCACAAGCCCATTGCGCGGCTCGCCGCGAGGTGCGGGATAGGGCGCCTGCGCGGCCTGATTGATCGCCATGGGCTCGTCATATGGCGCGCCCGGCTCCCCCTGCGCCTCGCTGACCGGCGGCGGCGCGCCAACCGGGATCGGAGCACCCGGAGGCGGGCCGGGCGGCGCGCCATAGCCGCCAGCCACGGGCTGATCGCTCGGCCAAGCCTGCGGCGGGGGCGCTTGCGGCGCGCTTTGCCAGATGCCGCCCGGCAGCGGCTGTTGCGGCACGCCTTGATGCGCAGCTCTCATGAAATTCGTCCAGATCTCGACGGGAAGCGTGCCGCCGGACGCCTTCTTTGTTGGCGAACTATCGTCATTGCCGAGCCAGACGCCGGTGACCATATGGCTCGTATAGCCAATGAACCACGCGTCGCGCCAATCCTGGCTGGTGCCGGTCTTGCCCGCCGCCTGCCAGCCGGGCAGCGCGCCCTTCCGCGCCGTCCCTGTCAAAAGCGTCTCCTGCATCATCATATTCATCATGGCGAGATATTGCGGATCGATCACCTTGCCATTACTGCTTCGCTTG
>DASQCU010000021.1:0-2354 GCA_035634575.1 Beijerinckia sp. | reverse complement strand
ATGGTCCCGAAAATTCACTCCAAATTGCCTCTTCAACCTGCGGAAAGTAAGTCACCGAGGTCAAGATGAAGGGACGTTTTGAGCGGATCGATAAAGCATCGCCAGCCATCTCTCTCAGCTTGAAACCGCCGATCGGCATGGCGATGCGCCAGCGCCCCTTTTTTCCTTGCGATCAGTCGTATGCTCCCATTGGTACAGCGAACTGCTGATTATGCCGATGTCATTGACGGCCATCATCAACCGTAAAACTACTAAGCCCAGCTTCTCGTCTCGAAGTAATTTTTCCCTTCGTACTGAAAACGTCCTACTTGAAAACGCGCACGGATTATCCGCTTAGGTAGTGGTCAGAGGCGGAAAGCGCGCGTCCGCCCCGTCATTGAAAGCCTATATCGAGCGGCTTTATCAAATGACCCGGAAGCGTGTATGTTAACGCGCGCCGCAAAATGTCCGCTTTCGAGAGGAGGCGGAATGGAGCAAGCCGTTGGCTAGACTTCTGCTCGTGACTGTTAAGCGGCGCTGTATCCGCCATCGACCACATAGGAGGCGCCGGTCATAAACGAGGCCTTTTCCGAACACATCCACACAACCGCCTCCGCAATTTCTTCCGGGATACCCAAACGCCGCACGGGCACCTTTGCCATGATCTCATCAAAGCGTGCTTCCATCGTCTCCTTCGTCATAGGCGTCTCAATATAGCCGGGATTGACGCAGTTCACCCTTATGCCGTCCTGAGCGTACTCGATCGCTGCGGTCTTGGTCAGACCTACGACGCCGTGCTTTGCCGCGACGTAGTGAGCCGACGTGGGCAGACCTATCAAACCGGCAATTGAGGCCGTATTGACGATCGCACCGCCGTCGCCCTGTGCGAGCATCTGCGCAATCTCATGCTTTAGACACAAGAATACGCCCATTAGGTTCACCGAAAGCATTCTGGCAACAGACGATTGGCTCAGTTCGTGCGTGCGTTGACCAGCCGGGCCGACGGAACGTGACGCAATGCCTGCATTATTGAACGCGCAGTCGATGCGTCCGAACGCTGAGATTGTGCGCGCCACCATGTTTGCCACGTCAACTTCCTCGGCGACGTCACCGGCGATCGCGATCGACTGGCCGCCGCCCGCGTTGATCAAGGCCACAGTTGCCTCAAGGCCTTCCTTTGAGAGGTCTGACACAGCTACACGCGCACCTTCTCGCGCCATTGCCATGGCGGTCGCCCGCCCGATGCCGGACGCGCCGCCAGTTACCAATGCAACTTTGCCGTCTAGGATTCCAACCATATAAGGACTCCTTTTGCCTGCGGTCGCTGAGTTTGATTGAGCTTAGCATTTCCTGAGAAAGTCGATCGAGATCAGATCGCGGTCTGCGGTCAGTGTGGCTCAGCGGGCGCCTGGTTGTGTTGAGAACCCGCTTCGCCTGCCATGGGCCCCAAACCAGAATTTTCCCTCCCGCCGCCCAGAGTGCGAAAGCCTGCTTCGGAGCGCGATCAAGCCCGGCGGAGGCTTTTTTAACCCGGTTTGACCTTATCGTCGCTGGTGCGGTTTACGTCTTGAAAGCGCTGTTCCTGTAATTGGCCGATACCAAGCGGCGTCTGATTGCGCGCGCCTTGGCAGCGGCAAGATCAGATTGTGGCCGATAGAACTGGTTTAGAGCGAGATAGCAATCCGTGCGCTCGTCCGAGAGGTGTCGCCTCGCAGTTCACCTGCGCGCTCGCGACGCCGGGAAAACTCGCCAGCAATATGCGATGGCGCTCGCGGCCCAGTGCATCATTGCAGACTCCGCGTTTAGCGTGGAGCGGAGATCCAAGATTTTTCGCCCGCTCCCGGCGATACGCCCTCAGGCATATGAGTTCACTTTTCGGATCCGCCTAATGTCCCGGATGAAGGGCATCGTTGAGATAGATGCAGGTCAGGATCGCAAACACGTAGGCCTGTAGGAATGCCACCAGAATTTCGAGGGCATAGATCGCAACCGTCAGCGCCAGTGGCACCACGCCGCCGATCCAGCCGATCGCGCCGAGCGAGGTGCCGAGCAGGGCGACGAAGCCCGCGAACACCTTCAGCGTGATATGACCGGCCAGCATGTTGGCGAACAAGCGCACGCTGTGCGACAGCGGCCGCGACAGGAAAGAAAGGATCTCGATCATGACGACCAGCGGGAGGATATAGATTGGAATGCCCGCTGGCACGAAGATTTTAAAGAATTTCAGGCCGTTTTTGTAGAAGCCATAGATCAGCACCGTGAAGAACACGAGCAACGCAAATGCAGCCGTCACGATTATATGGCTCGAGATCGTGAAGGCATAAGGAATAATGCCGATCAGGTTCGAGACCAAAATGAACATGAAGAGTGAGTAC
>DASQCU010000020.1:0-9400 GCA_035634575.1 Beijerinckia sp. | reverse complement strand
GGAAACCAAGCCCGGAATAATGGCGCGGCGTTAGGGATCAGCAGCACGAGAGCGAGAAAGAAAAGAGTGAACCAAAGACATGGCTCCGCCCAGATCATGCGCGATAGATTCGCTTTCCGCGACGCGCCTCGCATCACGCGCCCTTTATAATGTTTTCGATGTGAATTTCCCCGATGGGACGGCCATTCGCGTCCCGCACGCCGAGACTTATACATCGGTGCGCCAGCATCAGGTTCAATGCCTCCTTGAGGCTGGCGTCGATGCCAATGGTTTTTGAAGCCTCTGTTTTGGTGCGGGTGAAGCGCGCGCCGACAGGCACAACATCCAGAAGCCGCATCTCCAGCGCATCGCCGCCCAGAAAGCCGCGTGTGAAATCATTTTCAGGCGCGTTCAGGATCTCGGCTGGCGTTCCTGTCTCAACGAGCTTGCCCTTGTTCATTACGGCCATGCGGGTTGCAAGCTTCAGCGCTTCATCCATGTCATGGGTCACGAAGATGATCGTTTTGCCGCTGTGCGCATGAATACGGCTCAATTCTGTCTGAAGGTTTGCGCGACTCACAGGATCGAGGGCGGCGAAGGGCTCATCCATCAAGATGATGTCGGGATCTGCGGCAAGCGCACGGGCCACTCCAACTCTTTGTTGCTGTCCGCCCGACAATTGGCGCGGAAAACGTGCAAGCAGCGCGCGGTCTATCTGCAACAAGGCAGTGATCTCGTCGAGCCGCGCGGCGCAATTCGCAGCGTTCCATTTGAGAAGACGCGGCACCGCGAGGATGTTTTCGGCAATCGTCCAATGCGGAAAAAGCCCGACTGATTGGATGACATAGCCTATACCGCGCCGCAGCTTTTCCGGCGGCATCTCGGCGATCATCTTGCCATGTATTTTGATCGTACCCGCGTCGGCTAGAATCATCGCATTGATCATGCGCAGCACGGTGGATTTGCCGCAGCCGGATGGACCGATGAGGACGCAGAAATCACCTGTGCGGATTGTCCATGAAAAATCGCTGACGGCAGGCAGGCCGTCGAAATATTTGGTCACGCCATCGAGTTCGATCACAATTCTCTCCGCGCGAGGCCCAGCAGAATTTGAAAAGTGAGATCGGCGGCAAGCGCCAGAAGGATGATCGGGATCGCGCCGACGAGAACAAGATCGAGCGCATATTGTCCAATGCCCTGAAACACGAATGTGCCGAGGCCCCCGGCGCCAATCAAGGCGGCAACAGCCGCGAGGCCGATCGCCTGGATGGTGACAACACGAAGGCCGGAAAGCAGGGCTGGCAGTGCCAGCGGCAGTTCCACTTTAAGGAAAGTGCTTTTGGCATCGAAGCCGATGCCAAAAGCTGCATCTTTCACTTCGACCGGGACCTCGGTGAAGCCTATGTAGAAACCGCGGACAAGAGGCAGGAGCGAATAAAGCATCAAGGCTATGATTGCGGGCGCTATTCCTGTCCCGTTGATCCCGAGATCGCGCAGAATTGCGAAACGCGCCGCCAATGCCGAGAGCGGCGCGATCAGGAGACCAAAGAGCGCAATCGACGGGATGGTCTGCACAATGCCGAGCCCTGAGAAGACGAATGAGCGCGGGAAGGAAAAGCGCAAAACAACCGCGGCCAGCGGCATGCTGACAAGAAGCGCAAGACCCATCGCCACACCGACGAGAAGAAGATGGCGCAGCAGCTCGCTCAAGAGAATATCGCGGTGGCTCGCGAATTCCCTTGCAAGCGACAGGTTGTCGAAGAGGCCCGATGTTGCCATGAGGACGAAGCCCGCGCAAAGCGCCGCGCAAAAGCCTGCCCGTGTTACAAGGGTAAATTTTGCCCGTTGAAAAGCGTCGAGCATGGCGAAAAAGGCGAGTGCGATGAGACTCCAGAAGGCGAGGCCCAGCGAATAGCGTGCTTGTGGCGGATCAGTGTTGGCCAGTCTCGTTGCAAGGCCGCCCGCACCTGCGAGGCTCGCCCAGAGCATGACCGTCGCAGCGGCGAGTGTGGCATGGGAGCGCAATCTTTCCCGGCGCATGAACGATAATGCGATCAGCACCGCAAAGCTGATCATCGCGATCAATACCTCGAGTTTTGGCGCTTGCCACAAAGCCAGGGGAAGGCTGCTTGCGAGCCGGTTGGGCGCGCGATTCAAAAATCCGCCCGAGATGACGCCGAGCGCTGCGAGGCAGCACAAGGTCAAAAGCACGCGATCGAAAACCTTTGGCATGTGCGCCTTTCGAAACAGCATCGCTTATACCAACGGTCATAAAGAATGACCGTTGGTGCCACTCTCGAATTTCCGCCAACCCTTGAAAAAGCGGAAATTCGAGAAAGGAACCAAGGTCGCCTTTTGCGACCCTTGATATTATTCAAGCAGATTGGACGTTTGCAAAAAATTGCGCGCGACGGCGCCCGCATCCTCACCTTCGACGGCTACCTTTTCGTTCAATTTCCGCAAGGTCACAAGATCGAGCCTCATGAAGACGGGCGCGAGAACTTGCGCAATGGACGGATATGCGTCGAGGACCTCAGCGCGCACGACCGGGGCTGGCGCATAGACGGGCTCGGCGTGTTTCGTGTCTTCGAGCGCGACGAGATCGAGGGCGGCAAGCGCACCATCGGTCCCATAAGCCATCCCTGCATTGACGCCGGAAATCCCGTCGGCGGCTGCCTTCATCGTGGCAGAAGTCTCTCCCCCGGAAAGAATGAGAAGCTGCGAGGCGCGGAGCTTGAAACCATAGGTTTCCTCGAAAGCGGGAAGACCGGCAGCGCTTTCCACGAATTCGGCGGAGGCCGCGAGCCTGACCCTTTTGCCGTCGCGGATGAAACGAGCGAAATCCTCAAGCGTGCGCAAACTCTCCTTGCTCGCAAGTGGTTGCGGGATCGCGATCACCCAGGTGTTGTCGGCCGGTGCCGGTTGCAGCCAAACGAGCCTGTTTGTCTCGAAATCAAGCTTTTTCGCGCGGGCATAACCTGCCTCCGCACTTTTCCAGACGGGGTTCGTGTCGTCGTGGAAGAAAAATGCAGCATTGCCGGTATATTCGATACAAATGTCGATCGCTCCTGCAAGTAATGCAGCCCGCGCGATGGTTGTGGGCCCAATCTGCAGCCGGTTTTGGGTTGGGATGCCTGCATTGTTCAAGGCGAACAGGATCATGTGGCCGATGAGTGCACCTTCGAGATCGAGCTTGGAGCCAACCACGACAGGCGCCGCAGCGTGAGCTTCGCGCGGGAGGGCGAGGCTGAGCGCTCCAAAGAGAAAGACGCGGCGTGTCGGCAATGGCTGCTCCAAGGAAGCCCGTTTCCCTTGCGAGGGTAAGCGCTTGAATGGCCGGGTCAAGCCTGGCGGGATTACACGACCAAAGTCAGGCGCCGGGCAGCGCGGGTGATGCCCGTATAGAGCCAGCGATTGCGATGTTCACGAAAGGCAAAGCTTTCATCGAAAAGCACCACTGCGTTCCATTGCGATCCTTGCGCCTTGTGAACCGTCAAGGCATAACCATAATCGAATTCATCGGAATCACGCCGCAGCTTTGGCGGCAGGCTCTCTTCCGTCCCCTCGAAGAATTCGGGCAGCACGCCAATCCGCAAAGGCTTGCGGGTAGGATCGTCCTCCGGCACGACATTAAACTGCAGTTTCTTCTTGCGCGTGGCGGCAGAGGTTTTCACAATCCAGATACCGCCGTTCAAAAGGCCCTTGGTCTTGTCATTGCGCAGGCAAACCAGCTTGTCGCCCGCCTCTGGAAATGGATCGGTGTAACCGAAGAGTTCGCGCAATCTCTTGTTGTAGGAGCGCCGTGTGCGGTTCAATCCGACAAGCACCTGATCGGCCTTGGTGACTTGCGCGGCATCTATATCGCGGCGTTCCACCACCAAGCTTTCGCCATAGGCGCCTTGTGGCAGCTTTCCGCCTTCGCGTACCAGCATGGACATGCGAATGATCGGATTGTCCGCAGCCTGCCGATGAACCTCGGTCAGCATGACATCGGGCTCGCATTCGGTGAAAAAGCCGCCGCCCTTGACGGGCGGCAATTGCGCCGGATCGCCGAGCACGAGCACCGGCTTGCCAAAGGAGAGAAGATCGCGGCCAAGTTCGGCGTCCACCATCGAACATTCGTCGATGATGACGAGGCTCGATTTGGCGACAATGCTTTCGTCATTGAGCACGAAAGAAGGTTCATCCGTATCGGTCTCGCGCGGACGATAGATCATGCTGTGGATCGTGCGTGCCTCCTTGCAGCCTTTGGAGCGCAGGACAAGCGCGGCCTTGCCGGTAAAGGCAGCAAAGGCGACCTCGCCTTCGATGTCTTCGGCGAGCTGCCTCGCAAGCGTCGTTTTGCCCGTCCCGGCATAGCCGAAAAGCCTGAAGACTTGCGGCTCACCGCGCTTCAGCCATTGCGCGACGGCCTTGAGCGCCGCGTCCTGTTGTGGAGACCAGCTCATGCTGCAACCTTGAGGAAAGTGCCTGCGTCCTTAGCGTATAAGCGTCAGCTATGCAGCAATAATTTGCAGAACGGGGTAAAAGCACCCATCGTGCCCCATATATCCCTTCGGCCTTTCAGGGAATAACAACTATCGTTTTGGTAAAAGCAAACAGCGCGGCTTCAGCCTCGCCCGCGTGGCTCGATCAGCAAATCCAGCGGATAGCCCTCGAATGATTTGTCCGTGGCGAGAACCACGTGGCCGTGGAATTTCTCGACCCCTAATTCGCCACGGCTCATGAAATCGCTGAGTTCGTTGTAATGTTCGATGTCGCGGCAGATCACCCGCATCAGATAATCGATCCTCCCGCCGATCTTGAAACATTCGAGCACTTCGTCGCGCTTGCGGATCGCCGCGAGGAAACGCTCGAAATCCGCCTCCCGGTGATTCTCCAAAACGACCTCGACGAGCAGCATGACGGTGCTGCAAATTTTCGTAAGATCGAAATCGGCGATGTAGCGGCGGATCAGCCCATCCTTTTCGAGCGCCTTCACGCGGTCGAGGCAGGCGCTCGGCGAAAGATGCACATCCTCGGCGAGGCGCACATTGCTGATGCGTCCATCGAGTTGCAGGCGCTTCATAATTCGCAAATCGGTTTCATCGACCGAATGTTGCCTTGGCATGTCTCGACTCGCTTGATCCGGAGAGGTCGATCCAAGGGAGAATAGAGGGCGTGCGGCGCGGCGAAAATAGGTGCCCGCAGATTCTTCCCCCCAAACCGGGTCAAACCGGATTTTCTGCGGCGGAAGCTTTTCATTTCCGCGCCAAAAGCGCTCGCTCTTGTGAGATGATCGGACGTGTCGAATAGGGAGCTCGGCCCATGTCCATCCAGGCCTTCTTTGATCGCGAAGCACGTTACGGCGCGCATAATTATGCGCCTTTGCCGGTCGTCCTCGCGCATGGTCAGGGGGCCTATGTCTTCGACGCCGAAGGCAGGCGCTATATCGACATGATGAGCGCCTATTCGGCGGCAAGTTTCGGCCATTTGCATCCTCGCCTTGTCGCGGCGCTGCAACGTCAGCTTGGCCGTCTCGATCTCGTCTCGCGTGCTTATCACTCGGACAATCTGGGCTATTTCTGCGAGGAACTCGCCCATTTGACGGGGCTCGAGTCCTGCCTGCCGATGAACACCGGCGCCGAAGCCGTCGAAACGGCGATCAAGGCGGCGCGCCGCTATGGCTATGACCGGCTTTCGATCCCTGCGGACAAGGCGGAAATCATCGTCGCCTCGGGAAATTTTCATGGCCGCACCACGTCAATCATCAGTTTTTCGAGCGAGCCGTCTTGCCGGCGGGGTTTTGGTCCTTTTGCGCCCGGTTTCGTTTTGGTGCCGTTTGGCGATCCGGGTGAGCTGGAGGCGGCGGTCGGGCCATGCACGACCGCCGTCCTTATCGAGCCGATTCAGGGAGAGGCGGGGATTATCGTTCCCCCGGCGGGCTATCTCGCGAGCCTGCGCCGCATCTGCGACCGTCACGGGATCCTGCTGATCTTCGATGAAGTGCAGTCGGGTTTTGGCCGCACCGGACGAAATTTCTGTTTCGAACATGAAAATGCCAAACCTGATGGTCTCGTCCTTGGCAAGGCGCTCGGTGGTGGTCTCCTTCCGGTTTCCGCCTTTGTCGCCAAGCGCAGCGTCATGGAAGTCTTCGATCCGGGGAGCCACGGCTCGACCTTTGGCGGCAATCCGCTGGCCGCCGCTGTGAGCCGTGAAGCCATGCGCCTTCTCGTAGAAGAAGAGCTCTCCGAGCGTAGCCGTGTCCTTGGCGAGGTTTTACGCGAGGCCCTGAGTGCGATTATTCATCCGGCAATTGTCGCTGTGCGCGGCAAGGGACTTTGGGTTGGTGTTGAACTCAATCCGGCATACGCGAAAGCGAAGGACGTGTGCCTTGCCATGCTCAAGCGAGGCGTTCTGACCAAGGATACGCATGAGACCACAATTCGCTTCGCGCCTCCGCTTATCATCGAGGAGGCCGATCTGCTGCAGGCCGTTCGTGTATTCCACGATGCCCTGCAAGATGTTTCTCAAACTGTTGCCGCGAGTTGCGTTTAAATGACCCTTCATGTTGTGAAACCCGCGAATGTCTCCGGCAATATCGCGATCGAGGATCGCGCACAGCCTTTCGTGCTCGCCTTGCGCGGTTGGGTTTGCGATCGCTATACCGATGGCGGGATGCAGGGCGCGTCCCTGCTGGCGCGCGCGGCTGCGGCAAGGCTCAATGCGCCATTGCAGGAACTTGGCGATCGGGAGCCCGCTGTCGATCTCGGCTGGCGGGCGAGCCTTGCCAAGGCTACGCCTTATCTGTGCGATGTTGTCGAATATATCGACGAAATCATGACCCATCGGCGTCTTCCGGTGATTTTCGCCAATCGTTGCGGCGCGAGCATTGCGACGATTGCGGCAGCGCTCCGCCACAGGCCTGATATGAAGGTCGTGTGGTGCGATGCCCATGGCGATTTCAACACGCCCGAGTCGACGCCGACCGGCTATCTTGGCGGCATGGTGCTGACCGCGCTTTGCGGTCTGTGGGAATCCGGATTTGGCGCGGGTCTCACGCCTGATCGCATCGTGCTTGTCGGACAACGGGATATTGATCCGGCTGAACAGGATCTTATCGAGCAACATGGCGTGCGTGTGATAACCGCGCATGACGGGAGGATCGATCCGGGGCTATTGATCGACGCGACCAAAGGCGCGCCGGTCTGGTTCCATATCGATACGGATGTCATTGATCCGCTCTATCTGCCGGCTGAATATCAGGTTGAACAAGGGCTGCATCCGGCGAGCGTGCGCGCCCTTTTGCGCGCGCTTGTCAGCACGAGCGAACTTGTCGGCTTCGAAATGACCGAATTCGAACCACCGGCCAATGCCGATTTGCGCAGACGCGCGATCTCGTCCATCATGACCATGATCGAACCCGTGATCGAGATTTGCTCCCTTGCGAAGGGCGCCGTTTAGAGCATTGGCAGGCGAGGTGCATCTCGCTGTTTGAAAATGCGATAGCGATTCCGATCCTTCTTTCGAAAGGAAATGAGCCAAAGTCGATCGCGTGTGAGACAGAACCCGGGAGGGTGCCCCGGGTTCTGTTTTCTTTTGTACCCTGAATCCTTTCTCGAAGTTCGCTCTCACAAATGGCCGGCAGAAATTCGAGACTGTCACGAACGCCTATCACCATTCGTATAGGGCGTTGCGCCGCCCTATATTCAAGGTTCAATCAAAGTTCACCGGACAAGATCCGCCATGACCTCGAACCTTGCTGTCGACGCTTTCGCTGCTCCTTATGCTACGGCTGACGAAACCCTGGCCGCCGAGCTTCTCGCGCAGGCGCCGCTGAGCTCCGAGGCTAAAGCACATATTGACAGGCTGGCGAGCCGTCTCATCGTGGCAGCCCGGAGCAAGTCTGCGCGGATCGGCGGGTTCGACGATCTTTTGCGCGAATATTCGCTGTCGTCGGAAGAGGGATTGGCCTTGATGGTTCTGGCCGAGGCGCTGTTGCGCGTGCCCGACGATCTCACCGCCGACAGGCTCATCGCCGACAAACTATCCTCGGCACACTGGAACCGGCACGCCGGCGGCTCGGATGTGCTCGTTGTCGCGGCTTCTGCCTGGGCGCTTGGCATGACCGCGCGCGTGATTGAGAAAGGCAAAACGGCGGAAGGTGTCGTGGCCGCGCTGGCGCGCCGGATCGGAATGGGCACGGTTCGGGTGGCTGCGCGCAAAGCCATGCAGATCATGGGATCGCATTTTGTGCTGGGCCGGACGATCGAGGAGGGTCTCGCGCGCGCCACTTCGAAAGAGGGGCGGCACTATCGCTATTCTTTCGATATGCTTGGCGAAGGCGCCCGCACGGCTGAGGATGCGGCGCGCTATTTCGACTCTTACGCACATGCAATTGATAGAATAGGTCGGTCGGCTGGCAGGCAGCGGCTGCCCAATCGGCCCGGCATTTCGGTCAAGCTTTCGGCGCTTTCGCCACGCTATGAACCGCAATCACGTGCGCGCGTAATGGCCGAACTTGTGCCTTGCGTTACCCAACTTGCGCAAATGGCGAAGGCTCGTGATCTGAATTTCACAATCGACGCGGAAGAAGCGGACCGGCTCGAGCTTTCGCTCGATGTTGTCCACTGCCTGTTGGCAGATCCTTCGCTCGCCGGTTGGGATGGCTTTGGGCTCGCCGTGCAGGCCTATCAGAAGCGGGCGGCAGCCGTTATCGATCATGTCATCGCGACGGCGCGTCATTATGGCCGTTATGTGATGGTACGGCTCGTCAAGGGCGCCTATTGGGACACAGAAATCAAACGCGCGCAGGAGCGCGGCCTTGCCGATTATCCGGTCTTTTCGCGCAAGGCCATGACCGACCTCAATTACATTGCCTGCGCCCGCCTTCTGTTGGATGCGCGGGAGACCATTTATCCGCAGTTTGCGACCCATAATGCTCTGACCATCGCCACAATTGTCGAAATCGCGGGTGGCGTCGAAGGCTATGAATTCCAGCGGCTCTATGGGATGGGGGATGGTCTTTATGCAGCCCTGCGTCGCGAATATCCAAATGCCGCCTGCCGTGTCTACGCGCCAGTCGGCGCGCATGAAAATCTGCTTGCCTATCTCGTGCGCCGGCTCCTCGAAAATGGCGCCAATTCATCCTTCGTCTCGCGTCTTGCTGATCCGCATGTGCCGCTGGCGGAGCTTCTGCAACGTCCGCAATCGCTGATTGCGAGCCCGGATCAAGCGCGCGCGCCAAATCTGCCGCTGCCCGAAGATATTCATGCACCTGACCGCAAGGTTGCGAAGGGTCTCGAATTCGGCGATCGCCGCGCGGTGAGCGCGCTCATGGCGGATATCGCAAAGGCACGATGGCCGCGCGAGGCAATGCCGGTCATTCTCGGCCCGAAGCGCCAGGCAACGAGATACGAGATCAGGTCGCCGATCGATGGCG
>DASQCU010000019.1:0-5250 GCA_035634575.1 Beijerinckia sp. | reverse complement strand
TCGTCGTCGATGTCAAATCGACCGGCCTTTTCGCGACCGATCCGGTGCTGCTCGAACGCGGCGTCAAGGCGGATTACTGGAAGACCGGGCATTCCTACATCAAGCGCCGCGTCACCGATCTGAAGGCGCTCGCGGGCTTCGAGAAATCCGGGCATTTCTTCTTCAACACGCCGGTTGGGCGTGGCTATGACGATGGCATCCTCACCGCCATCCACGTGATCGACATGCTCGACCGCAATCCCGACAAGTCGATGGCCGAGCTTTATGACGCCCTGCCGAAAACCTGGGGCTCCCCCACCATGTCGCCGCATTGCGACGACGAGAAGAAATATGGCGTCGTCGATAAGGTCGTCGAACGGTTCAAGACGATGCAGGCGAAGGGTGAGCTTTTCACCGGGCAGAAGATCCGCGATCTCGTGACTGTCAACGGCGTGCGGGTCACGACCGAGGACGGCACCTGGGGCCTTGTGCGCGCCTCCTCCAACAAGCCCGAACTCGTCGTCGTGGTCGAAAGCCCTGTTTCAGAAACGCGGTTGCGCGAAATATTCGCGGGCGTCGATGGCGTTCTGCGCGAAAATCCGGAAGTCGGCGCCTATAACCAGACCATTTAATACTAACGGTTATAAAGAATGACCGTTAGTGCCACTCTCGAATTTCCGCCAACCTCTTGAAAAGGCGGAAATTCGAGAAAGGAACCAAGCGTCGCTCTTTGCGACACTTGGTATAAGGCTCGCAAGGTCCCGCTTGCATTCAAAACTGGATAGCTGTGAACCCTGAATCCCTGCGGATTCAGGGTTTTTTTTCGTGGATCATACAAACGGCCATGAAAGGTGACCGTTGGTGCCACTCGCCGCCGCTGACCAGTCAGATTGCTTGATAAAGCGTTTAATGCAAAAGCCGATATTTAATATAATAACAAGCATAGACGTCAATTTAACCACATATACTGCCGATGCTTGATAGCTAATCCGACCCGCTGTAATAATAATATGACAATATATAAATAAACGTGTTGTAAAATATATTCATAGTTTTTCTCGTATGCTCGACCGCATGAGGCATAGAATTAAATAATATGTTGTCATTCCCTTTAGGTAGCCAGCCTTATGCTATCGAATATCAGGCTTAATGTCGCCGTTCCCCGAGAAAAGGCGGTGCCACTTGAGCCAAATCGCTCTCACGTAAGGGATTTGCTGGAAAGGAACTCTGAATCCTCAAGAATTCACGGTATACCAACGGTCATAAGAATGATTGTTGACGCTACTCTCGAATTTCCGCCAACGCTTTGAAAAAATGAAAATTCGAGGAAGGAACCAAGAGCTTTGCATCTGCGTTTCTGGATCGATCTAAGCTTTCGGCCAATTTCTGGCCGCACCCTTTTTGATCACGTGGTCCTTTGCGTGCAGGCGGCATTCATCGCTCATCGCGCATGATGCCGTCTCTTTACGAAGCAAGTTTTTGCTTCGCCTATTCATTGTAAACCGTGGCGATCCCGGTCGCTCACGGATAGGGTCAGGCGGTCCCGGCGACGGGGCCGCTTTTTTTTGCATTTCATAGCAAGAGTCGCAAAAGGCGGCTCAGTTCCTTATGACCTATCAATTCACGGAAAACATCATGGACCCCATGGGCCTTATTTTTGCTTTGTCCGGCCGGAAGGTTTAAGCCCATCGGCCTCGGGCCGTTCGGGCTGATGGGGAAGAACCCTCAAGGTTTGAGGGCCTATGAAGGAGTGCGACGATGCCGCTTCGTGAACATTCGGACAAGGCGATCCCGATCTGGTTCACCTGCGCGGACACCTGGCCGGGGATCCGCTCCGACCTTGCCCCCCAAGCCGCCGCTTTCGCCGCTGCCTCGGGATTTGAGCCAACCCCTGGCCGCGTCCAGCTCCTCCCGGACCTTTCGGGAAATCTCGGCGCCGTTCTGTTCGGGATCGAACGCGCCAACGCCCGCACACGCGATCTGCTTCTGCCGGGCCGGCTCGCAACCTCCCTGCCCGCCGGTCTCTACCGCTTCGCCAATGGGCCCCACGATCCGACGCTGGCCTCCCTGTCCTGGCTTCTCTCTGGCTATAAGTTCAGCCGCTATAAGGCAAATGACACGGAATTGCCGGAGCTCTGTGTGCCGGAAGGCGTCGATGCCGCGCGGGTCGAGCGCATCGCGCAAGGCGTCATGCTCGGCCGCGATCTCATCAACACGCCGGCCAATGACCTTGGCACCGACGCGCTGGAACAGGCCGCCCTCAAGCTCGCCACGCAATATCGCGCCAAAGCTTCCGTCACGCGCGGCGAAAAGCTTTTGCAACTGAATTTCCCGCTGATCCACGCGGTTGGCCGCGCCTCCGACAAAGCCCCGCGCCTCATTGATTTCAGCTGGGGAGCAATCGACGCGCCGAAGGTCACGCTCGTCGGCAAGGGGGTCTGCTTCGATTCCGGCGGTCTCGACATCAAGCCCGAATCCGCCATGCTTCTAATGAAAAAGGACATGGGCGGCGCGGCGACCGCCCTGGCGCTCGCTTCGATGATCATGGACGCCAATCTGAAGGTGCGGCTGCGGGTGCTGATCCCCGCCGTCGAGAATGCGATTTCAAGCACGGCCTTCCGCCCTGGCGATATTTATCCGAGCCGCAAGGGCCTGACCGTCGAAATCGGCAATACGGACGCCGAGGGCCGCCTGATCCTCGCCGATGCCCTCACCTTCGCCGATGAGGAAGCGCCCGATCTTCTCTTCGACTTCGCGACCTTGACAGGCGCCGCCCGCGTTGCGCTCGGTCCCGATCTGCCGCCCTTCTATACGATGGACGAGGAGCTTGCGGCCGAGATTGCCCGCGCGGGCGCGGGAAGTGCCGATCCGGTCTGGCGCCTGCCTTTGTGGGACGCCTATGACAAGCTCCTCGACGGCAAGATCGCCGATCTCAACAATGTCTCGGGCGGCTCTTTCGCGGGTTCGATCACGGCAGCTCTCTTCCTGCGCCGCTTCGTCGAAAAGGCGAAAGCCTGGGTGCATTTCGATATTTACGCCTGGGCGCCGGCAGCCAAATCCGGCCGGCCGGAAGGCGCGGAAGTACAGGTCGCGCGCCTGCTTTACGATCTCATCGAGACGCGCTTTGGTTCCGCCGCGCGTTTGCCCGAACCTGATGCCAGCAGCCGTCGAATCATTCGCCGCGTGACGGAAACCAGCATTCACGGCCCAGGCGACGAGGAAGGGTCCGTTTTCGACGATCTGGTGCCTTGACGCGATGGCTCGTTTCGATCCCCGCCTGACACCGGCGCGCCCCGATCTAGCCGCTGAGCATTTGCGCGGCGAGGTCGAGGCGGCGGCTTTCGTGACCGGCCGCCCGATGCACGTCACCCAAGGCATTGCCGATCTTCGCCACGAACCGACCCCTGACGCCGGGATCGATACGCAGGCGCTTTATGGCGAGAACGTCACGCTTTATGAGGATCACGAAGGCTGGGGCTGGGTGCAGCTCGCACGCGACAATTATGTCGGCTATATCGGGATGACCGCGCTCGCCGAGGGCTACGTTCAGCCGACGCATCGGATCAATACCAATCGCAGCTTCATTTATCCCGGTCCGAATATGAAGCTGCCGCCGCGCGACGGCCTGCCGCTTGGCGCCCTGGTGCGTATCGATGGATTGAGCGGCGATTATGCCCGGCTTGTATATAGCGGGTTCATTTTCGCCGGCCATCTCAAGGCATGCGGCGTGGAAGAAGGGGATTTCGTGGAGGTCGCCGAAAGATTGCTCCACACACCCTATCTCTGGGGCGGTAAATCGAGCCTCGGCCTTGACTGTTCGGGCCTTGTGCAGCTCTCGCTCGGTCAGGCGGGTGTTCTCGCGCCGCGCGATACCGACATGCAACAAGATGTGCTTGGCGCCCCGGTTGCATTTGACGACACGCTCAGCGGACTGCAGCGCGGCGATCTCGTCTTCTGGAAGGGGCATGTCGGGATCATGCGCGACCAAAGCGAGCTCTTGCATGCAAATGCGTATCACATGCTCGTGGCGAGCGAGCCCTTGGCGCAGGCGCGCGACCGGATCCTTGCGAAGAGTTTCGGGCCGATCACCGCGATCAAACGGCTCTGATGATGAACAAACGTTGGGGTGCTTGCTTTTCGCGTATCTTCGCTTATAAGCGCCGCTTCGGACCGCCCGGCTAACGGGCTGCCGTGGCGGTTCCCTCGCTCGTTCGGAAACGAACGAAAGTGGATTTCAAATCCACTCGATTTAACAAAGCTGGGCGGTTTGCCGCCTGACGGAGACGAGCAAAATGCCCAAACTGAAGACGAAATCGGGCGCCAAAAAGCGCTTCAAGATCACCGCCACGGGCAAGGTGGTCTATGCGCAAAGAGGCAAGCGCCACGGCATGATCAAACGGACCAACAAGCAGATCCGCAATTTGCGCGGCACGAATGTTCTGTTCAAAAGCGATGGCGATAACATCATAAAATACTTCCTGCCGAACGGCTGAAATCGCATCCTTTTTCTGGTCCCTTTTCTTTTAAGGAAGATCCGCCATGGCACGCGTGAAGCGCGGCGTCACCTCGCACGCCAAACACAAGAAGACTCTCAAGGCCGCCAAAGGGTTTTATGGCCGCCGCAAAAACACGATCCGGGCCGCCAAGGCTGCGGTCGATCGTTCCATGCAATATGCAACCCGCGATCGCCGCGCCAAGAAGCGGGTGTTTCGCGCGCTCTGGATCCAGCGCCTCAATGCGGCGGTGCGTGAGCTTGGCTTGACCTATTCGCGCTTCATCGACGGTCTCGCCAAGGCAGGCGTCGAGATCGACCGCAAGGTTCTCTCCGAACTCGCGATCACCGAGCCGGAGGCCTTCAAGGCGATTGTCGAAAAGGCAAAGAGCGCCCTGCCTGCGACGGTCTGATAGACCATCTCTCCAGGCCGCTATAGGGCGGTTCTCGGAACGCCAACAGTTCTTTATGACCGTTGGTATGACTTCAGAAGGCCGGCATGTCCGGCCTTTTTATTTTAGCCGCCAGAGCCCTTCATCTGACTTGCGTGCCGCTCGACACCACGCTGAATTGCATCCTTTGGCGGGCGCCCGATTTATGCTCGGCGTAGCCTGAGCGATGGCCGTGCCGCGAGACATGCCGATGCGAATGATGGTGATGGTGCGCATAGTGTCGCCTCGGGGCTGAAGCCGGGGCGGCATCGGGCTCCGGTTCGGCATTGTCCTGCACACTTACGGCATGGGTATGGGCGACGGGGCCGAAGGACGCCAGACATTGGT
>DASQCU010000018.1:0-4992 GCA_035634575.1 Beijerinckia sp. | reverse complement strand
ATAATTCACGCCTCTAAGGAAAAACACGGCTATCATGGCTGAGTTAGCGCGAAGACGAAATCCTCAAACGGATTTCGTATAATTGAGCGCGTGGCGCAAATAGTGCAGGGTGAAGGGCGGCATCCGCTCTTCATCGAGATCGGCAATACTGAAAACCGGATGGAGCGCGACGAGTTCGGGCGCCTCTTCTGCCGCGATGAAGGCGGTGAAACGCGCCTCCAATTCGGCGACGGTGAGCCTTGAACGGGTGATCTTCATGCAGGCGATGCGCGGGCCTTCGAACACAATGGTCCATCCCGCCTCGCATGTCACCTCGGCGGGCTTGATGCCCGTTTCCTCTTCGAGTTCGCGCAGGACGCTGCCTTCGAGATCGACGCGCGTCCCCTTGACATCATTGAGATCGGGCGTGCCCGCGGGGAAATAGATGCGGCCGGCATTGGCGGTGTGATCGCTCATGCGGCCAAGCATGAAGGCGCCATCGGCGGAAACGAGCGCCGCCATTGCGAAGCAATTTCGGACGGTTTGATCGGGAAAGCCGAAATCGCGCCAGGCGAGGAAGGCTTTAAATTCCACTTCGAAGGCGGCGCCGCACAAAATGCGGACCTGCCCTTCCATCTCGATGGCGCCGCGCCGCATGATGAGCACGCGGCCATTGAACAAAAAGGGGTTTTTGGCGCAGAGCTTCTGCCAATGGTGTTCAATTGCCTCGGCCTCGTCGATTGCGAAGCGCCAGCTATGCTGTTCAAAGGCATAGTCGATGGCATCGACCGTTTCGATACGCCAGTCCGGCTCCTTCACAGATTGATGATCCCTTGTGCGAGGATGACGGCGGACCCGCCAATCGAGGCTGCGATGAGGCGATGGCCGGAAATGCGAAGCTCAAGCGTGATTGTGCTTGGTCGGCCCATTTCGTAGCCTTGCTCGATGACGAGACGATGGCTGCCATCGCCGGGCCTGTCGAATTGCATGATGACGCCCGCGAGAGCAGCAGCAGCCGAACCCGTCGCGGGATCCTCCGCGACACCCAAACTCGGCGCGAACATACGCGCATGAAAAGTGTGGTTTGGGTCGATCGTATCGCTCGTATAGAGATAGACCGCCGAGGCCTGGATGGCGTTGAAGGCGGCATCGAATGCCGCTGGCACGACCCGCGCGCGGGCAATCGTCGCAAGCCCTGCGACAGGCACGAAGGCGAATGGCAGGCCCGCCGAATAGACCGAGGGCCGATGCGCTTCAAAGCCAATGTCCTCTTCCGAAAGGCCAAGCGCCGCGGCTATGCTCTCATCGGCCGAGACCATCCCCCTTTGCGCAGGCAGGCGCGGCAGTTCGAAACTCGCGAAAGGAGCTTCGCCTTCATGGACTGTTGCGCTGATGAGCCCGATTTCTTCTTCCAGCGTCAAGCCGAAATCCGGCGTGAAGGAAAGCGCCGGTCCCCGCAGTTTTGCAAGCAGGACGGCTGTGCCAATCGTTGGATGACCTGCGAAGGGAACTTCTGCCTTCGGGGTGAAAATACGCAGACGGGCGGTATTTGCCGGATCGGCGGGAGGCAGGATGAAAACAGTTTCGGAGAGATTGAATTCGGCGGCAATTTTCTGCATCGCCGCTGCGTCAAGCCCGTCACAATCGGTCACGACCGCGAGGGGATTGCCGGCAAGCAGCGTCTCGGTGAAAACGTCGAGAAGGTAATAGGTCCGTTGCAAGCTTTATGGCTCCGGCGCGGTCAGGGATTGGACTTGAACGCGTGGCGCGGCGAGCGCGATGTCGTGCCACCATTCATCGAGCGCCGTACGCGAACAGGCAAGTTCCTGGGCAAGGTCCATCGTGAAAGCCCGCCAATGCGCGACATGATGAATAGACACCCCCACGAGCGTGGGGATGTTCGAGAGTGCGGCGGCGCCGATTTCGGCAAAGAGGCCTTTGCCTTCCGCTTCCAGCTTGCCATATCTGTTAATGAATAAAAGTTCCGGCTCGCGGAGGATCGCGCCCGAAATAAGGCTTGCCGCTTCGGCGATGGCGGTCACATCGACCCGGCAGGATTGGGAATGCGCCCCGAGATTTTGCAAAACCGGCAGACGCCGCCCGGTTTCGAGATCGAGCACGTGGGTTTCGTTGCACTCGGTCATATTGGCAGAGATCTGGACGATGCCGCCGATTCGTGTGCCGGCCCGCGCGCGATCGGCCGCGAAATCGGCAAGAAGGCGGTTGGCTTTCTCGCTCTCCTCGAAGACGATCGCGGCGAGCGGTTTGGCGGGAGAGGCTCTGCTCATGGAAGCTTTCGTCTGATGTGGAAGGTCAGCACGCCCTCTTTCGCCGCCTGCCGTTCCAATTGATCGCCGGTCTCGTGCAGGAGATGCGGAATGTCGATCCCGGCCAGCGGGTCGGTACATTCGACGATGAGAAGATCGCCAGCTGAGAGCTTGCGCAGCGCCTTGCGCGTGCGCAGGACGGGGAGGGGACATTTCAACCCGCGCAGATCGAGGGTTTGATCGAGCGCCGGCGCAGGAGATGATGCGGAGGTCATGCGCCGATGCTAAGCATCATTTCCGAAATGTGGCCACCGATTTTCGGATAAAAATCCAGCGAGGCGTAGCCTTGG
The DNA here is from genome assembly GCA_035634575.1 of Beijerinckia sp. Lineage (GTDB taxonomy): Bacteria > Pseudomonadota > Alphaproteobacteria > Rhizobiales > Beijerinckiaceae > Beijerinckia. The sequence goes on along the minus strand of DASQCU010000018.1, from coordinate 2,396 downwards.
CCTTGATCGCGGAACTCAAACAGGGGCACAGGGGGTTCGACCGTCTCGTGCCTCTCGACGAGGCTTGCACTTTGCTCCTCGCCGCCTGTCGGGTGGTCGAGCCTGTGCCGATGCGCGTCGAGGCCGCCGTGGGGCGGATCGCGGCGGAGGCTGTCCATGCCCCGGTACCGCTTCCGGCACGCGCGACCGCGCTGCGCGACGGCTGGGCGGTCGCGTCGCAAGATACGTTCGGCGCCTCGGCCTATGCGCCGAATTTCGCCCTTACCGCGCCGTGCCCCGTCGCCTTTGGCGATGAGCTGCCAGGCTGTGCCGATTCGGTTCTGCCCTGGCACGCGATTGCCGCCAGCGCGCAGCCTGTCGAGATTCTCGCACCGGCCACGCCCGGCGAAAACATAAGGCGCGAGGGCGGCGATCTGGCGAAGGGTCAGATCATCGTTGATGCGGGAGAATGTCTGCGGCCAGACCATGTTGCACTGATGCGTCTTGCGGGATTCGAAGAAGTCAGCCTGCGGGTTCCCCATGTGGCTATCTTTACAGGCGTCGAGACAAAACCCATTGCCGACTGGTGCGCGGCGCTGACTTGCCGCGAAGGCGCTGATGCCAGCATCAACATTCTGGAAATGACAGCGGATCATCTCGTGAAGGCGGTGACGCGAGTAGCCAGCGATCTTGTCATCGTGCTCGGGGGCACGGGCTGCAACGGGGCCGGTCAGGAAGCTCTCACGCGCGCAGGCCGCGTCATCGCGCATGGCATTGCGGTGCGCCCTGGCGAGACCATGGGCTGCGGCGCCCTTTCCGGGCCGGGCCGGGAAATCCCGGTTATCCTCGTGCCCGAGCGGATGGAATCGGCTCTCGCGGCCTGGCTTCTATTGGTGAAGCCCTGTTTGCGCCGCCTGACCGGCGCGCAAGTTCCGCCGATTGGCGAAATTCTACCCTTAAAGCGCAAGATCGTCTCCGATCCCGGCATGAGCGATCTCGTTCTCCTGCGCCGTGCAAGGGAAAATGAGCGTAATCTTTGGGAACCTCTGAGTACGGGCGATATTGCCTGGGGCCAGATTGCGCGCGCACAAGCATGGCTGCTGGTTTCGCCGCAAAACGAGGGATATGCTGCCGGGCAAAGCATTTACGGGGAGATTTTGTGAGGCGTCATGAGTGATGTGGCAAGCAAACCGGCTGCGGTTGAGCAGGAGCAGTTCCTCAACCTGCTCTCACGTGAGGAGGCGGCGCGCCGCTTCCAGAGCCACCTTGCGATGCGGCCACTCGGCGAGGAATGGGTGGCGCTTGGCGCGAGCCTTGGCCGTGTGCTCGCGCTCACGCTTCGCTCGGCCCTGGACGTGCCGCCCTTTGACCGCGCGCTCGTCGATGGTTTCGCGGTCCGCGCCGCCGATCTTGCGCAGGCGGACGCGGTCAATCCGGTCGAGCTGGTCCTGAACGATGAGACGATTGCCTGCGGCACCGCCCCACGACTCGAGGTTCTGCCGGGCACCGCCACGCCCATTGCGACCGGCGGCCCTATGCCGCGCGGCGCCGATGCGGTCTTGATGGTGGAATATAGCGAGGTCCAAGGTCCATCGAATATCCTTGCGTCGCGCGCAGTGGCCCCCGGCCAGAACATCGGCTTTGCTGGAAGCGACATAGCGCAAGGCGAAACATTGTTGCGGCGCGGCGCGATCATCGGCGCGCGCGAGATCGGCATGATGGCCGCCTGTGGTCTTGCCGAAGTGCCGGTCTATCGGCGGCCCAAGGTCGCCGTGCTTTCGACTGGTGATGAACTCGTGCAGCCCGGCGAACCGTTGCGCCCCGGCGCCATCTATGATTCGAACGGACCGATCATCGCTGCCGCCGTCACCGAGAATGGCGGTGAGCCCATACGTTTTGGCGCGGTCAGCGATGACGCGGCCAAGCTCTCAGCGGCGTTGCAATCGGCGCTTGCGGCTTGCGACATGGTCATCCTTTCCGGCGGCACGTCGAAAAGCGCCGGCGATCTTACCTATCGCATCGTGGCGCGGCTTGGCTTCCCCGGTATTATCGCGCATGGCGTGGCGCTGAAGCCCGGCAAACCGCTCTGTCTCGCGGTGGCCAATGGCAAGCCGGTTGTCGTTCTGCCGGGCTTTCCGACTTCGGCCATGTTCACCTTCCATGATTTTATCGTGCCGGTGCTTCGGGCCATGAGCGGCTACGCGGCGCGGCGCGACGTCGGGGTCGAGGCCGTGACGCCGGTGCGGATCATGTCCGATCTGGGCCGCACGGAATTCGTGATGGTGGCGCTGTCACACGGCGATTCGGGCCTCAATGCTTTTCCATTGGGGAAGGGCTCGGGCTCGATTTCCGCCTTTGCGCAGGCCGATGGTTTTCTCACCATAGACGCTTTGGCCGAGCGGCTGGATGAAGGCACG
>DASQCU010000017.1:0-3763 GCA_035634575.1 Beijerinckia sp. | reverse complement strand
CCCCGGGGCCAATGCCGTGCGCATCTTCACCGGCGCGCCCGTGCCGGAAGGCATGGATACGGTATTCATGCAGGAGGATTGCAAGCTCGAGGCGGATGGAAGGGTCTCCTTGCCAGCCGGTCTCAGCGAAGGCGCAAACCGGCGGCTCAAAGGCGAGGACCTTCACCGGGGCGCTGAGGCGCTCGCTGCCGGGCGGCGATTGACGCCAGAAGACATCGGCCTTGCTGCCGCGCTAGGCGTCCCAAGCCTCAAGGTGCGGCGCAAGTTGAAAGCGGCGGTCTTTTCCACTGGCGATGAGATCGTCTCTCCGGGCGAGTCCTTGTTTGGGGCTTGCGTCTATGACGCCAATCGCTTCCTGCTGCAAAGCCTGTTGCGTCGCCTTGGCGTCGAAGTCACCGATCTCGGCATTCTCAAGGACGATCCCGCTCTCATCGATGCGGCGCTCATGGACGCGGCACGCCTTTACGATCTCGTCATCACCTCGGGCGGCGTCTCGATGGGCGAGGAAGATCACGTCAAGGCGGCGATCTCCAAAGCGGGTTCGCTGGTCTTCTGGAAGCTGGCGATCAAGCCCGGCCGCCCCGTCGCCATGGGCGTGATCGAGGGCACGCCCTTTGTCGGCTTGCCGGGCAATCCGGTTGCTGCCTTCATCACTTTTGCCTATGTCGCGCGGCCCTTGATCGCGGCCTTGAATGGGGCCTTGCGCGAGCCGCCGCATGTACTGCCAGTCACAGCGGGGTTCGCTTACAAGAAAAAGCAGGGACGGCGCGAATTTGTGCGCGTGTCATTGAAGCGGGAGGCGGGCGAGGTCATCGCGGAAAAATATCCGGTCGAAGGAGCGGGGGTCTTGACCTCGCTCACCCGCACGCAGGGGCTTGTGGAATTGCCGGAGGAGGTGACGAAGGTCGCTCCCGGCGACAAGGTGGGGTTTATCGACTATGGGCTGATACGGTGAGGGAAGCCCGTTGGTTCACGCGCTGGCGGTGATGCCCAAGGTCGCGAGATTATAGCCTTCCTCGCGCAAAACGCCTTGCACCGCGCGGCGGCTCAGCATTCTTTTATAATGAGCCTGCAGATTGGCGGGTAGCGGCATCTTGAGCTTGTCGGCCCAGAATTCGACGTAGAAAATGATCGGATCGGCGATCGAGAATGTGCCGGCAAGATAATCCTTGCCTTCGAGCTGCTTGTCCAAAATCTTGAAACATTTCTCGACGAGCTCGCGGCCGAAGGCGCGTACATTTTCATGGTCGGCCTCGTTCTTGGTGAAGGTTGGCGTTGCAAAAATCCGCGCAAACCCCTGGCCGTGAATGGTGCCGACCACGAAGGCCATAGTCTCGACGATACGGGTTTCGGCTTCGATATCGTCGGGAATGAGCTTCGCGCGCGGGTGGGTCTTGCCTAGCCAATAGGCGATGGCCTGAACCTCGGTGAGCGAGCTCCCGTCTTTGCGGACAAGCGTCGGGATCGTCGATTTCGGATTGATCGCCAGATAATCAGGCTTGAATTGATCGCCGCCGGGAAGATTGACGATATAGGCCTCGAAAACCTCTTCAAGCTCTTCCAGGATGATGTGGATGCCCGTCGAGCAGGAGCCTGGTGTCATATAGAATTTCATGCGTCCTATCCTGGCGCTTGGCGTGAGTAGGCCCGAAACAGGCAAGATCTGTTCCGGGCATTGGCACGTGAGCTGGATAAGCGTCAAGAGCGGCGCGAGACTCTATACCGACGCCCCTTGGTATCAGCTGCGAACCGAGAAGAGCCGCGCCGTGATGGCCGCTTCCCGGGCCGCCCCGATACTCAAGCGGCCCTGCGCCCGTTGCGCGGCTGCCAGCGCCGCCGCGAGGCGGGGACCGCCCGCCGGAAGATCGAGATCGGATGCGGCATGGGGGCCGAGGAGACCCGTATTCATGGCCGCGATCTCCTCCCGCGTGCCGCCGGCATCGAGCGCGAGCAGCAAGGCCAGGGCGCCTTTGTGGCTGCCCGCGGCCACCCGCAAGATGCGGTAGAGATTGACGAAACGCTTCACCGCGCGCGGAGAGCTTCCGGCGAGAGGGGCGAGATCGACAAGCAGTCTTGTCTCAGCCTCGGAGAGCGGCTCGTCGAGGAGCGAATAGCGCGCTTCGGGGCCTGGTGCGGGCGCCTTTTCGGGTTCGCCCGCTTCGCTTTTGTCGCCATGCCCGGTGATCGCGCGAATGAGCGCAGCATAATCATTGTTTGGCGCCTTCCCGCCAATCTGGAACGGCACCTGGAACCATTTTTCAAGCCTTGAAGTCTCTTCGCCCGCCTCGATGAGCCGGGCGGGATCGGCGGCGATCACGGCGACAAAGCCTTCTTTGAGAAGGGTGTTGAGGCTGATCAGAATGTCACGAGCGCGGGCCGGGGACAAAGCATCGAGATTATCGAGCGCGACAATGATCCGTTGTGGCGCATCCAGGCCCTTTGTGGCCGCAGCCCCTGTGGCCATGAGGGTGCCAATTGCGTGGAAAAAGCCGCGAGCCTGACGTCTCGTCTCATCATTGTCGAAGGGGCAGGGGTCGATGAGCCGCGTTCCCGGCTGACGCGCGCCCGCGCGCTTTTCCGCCTCGGCGGTGCGATGGCCGAGGGTCTCGACCTCAGCCGCCAAGGCATCCACCTGGCGCGTCTGATGAGCGAAGAAATTGTCAAGCTCGGGCCGCCGGTTTTCCAAATCCGAGCGCAAGAGAGATGCGCCGCGAAAGACCGGTTGCAGAAACCGCAATGCCCGCCAAATATTCGAGAGGATCGCGAGCCCGGCACCGGCAAAGGCAATCTGCTTCGCCGTGATGAGCCAGCTCAAATGGGTCGTGAACCAATTGGCGACAGAAGCGGAGGTTTCATTCGCGCGCAAGCCGCCAAGCCACAGCCCTTCGTGATTATAGGCCGCGCCAAGCCCTATCCCCGCAAGGATGAGAAAGATCGCTGTCCAAATGAGTCTGGTCTGGCCCTTGAAGGCCCAGAATGCGCGGAAAGCAAGGTCCAACCGCGCGCCAGGGCCATTGGATTCGGCCAATTGGCGCACCATCTCCTTGTAGCTGGCGATGGCGTCGCCGGTGATCCCGAATGTTTCCAGGCTGCTTTCGATCTTGCCCCGTTTGGTCCTTGCATAGGCGTCGATCTGCGATCCCACTGCATCATAGAGCACGGTTTCGGTGAGCTTCGCGCGGCGGCTATCGGCGTCCGCGAGAGCGAGCCTTTCCGCTTCGAGCTGGCGCCGGGCGGCGGCGAGCCTGTCGTTTGCTTCGCGCGCCACGAGGCGCGGGTCGCGGGCGGCCAGGACCGCTTCTCCGGCAAGGTCGGGGAAGGTATTTGCGAGCTCATTATAAAGAAAGGTGGCGAGCGCTGTCACCGGATCCTTGTCGAGATCGACGGCATCGACCTTGACGGTGAGGATTTTGCCGAGGAAAGGCGTCATCGGCGTTGCTTGCGCGGCGCGTGCGAGGGACGCGATCTTGCGCGTGAGCAAACCCAGGGCGAAGCTCTTGCCGCGGCCCGACCGGCCGAGGAGGGCAATGGAGAAGGGCGTTTGCGTCCTTGCGTGTGCGGCAAGTTCGGTCAGAAGGTTCAGGGACGGATCGAGGGAGAAGGCATCATCTCCTTCGGTCGAGTCGGCGGCAAAAACCACAAGGGGAGGCGTTTTCGCGTCGTGGCCGCTTGTGGCGGGCGGAGGAGCAGCTCGAACCGGAACCGCTGGAGCACGTGGTTCTGCCCGGCGGCCGCCAGGCACGAGCGTCCCGAGATTACGCAA
>DASQCU010000016.1:0-3451 GCA_035634575.1 Beijerinckia sp. | reverse complement strand
CCGGCGACGTTCGAGCAGGCTTTGCGTCATATAGCCTCCAAGCCAAACTTCCGGGGCTCAGCCAAACCTGAAACCGCTCACGGTCATCTCCATCACCCGGTCCGAAAAGATCTTGGTCCCCCGGTTAGTATCGGCTGCGCCTGCCACCACCATCAAGGGCAGAAGATGTTCCTCGCGCGGATGCGACACGCGCGCCTCGGGGGCTTTCTCCCATTGGGTGAGTTTCCCCTCGCGGGCCTCAAGGTCAGGCGCGGTGACGGCCTCAGTCAACCATCCATCGAAACGATCGGAGACGGCAGAAAAGGCCGGATCGCCATAGCCGCGTATATTGTGGAAACTCATGCCGCTGCCGGCGATCAAGACGCCTTCCCGCCGCAGCGGCGCGAGCGCATGACCGATTCGTAAATGTTCCGCCGGGTCGAGATTGGTCTTCAGTGATAATTGCACGATCGGAATATCGGCGTCGGGATAGATGAGCTTGAAGGGGATGAACACGCCGTGATCAAACCCGCGTTCGGGATCGATCTCGCAGGCAAAACCGGCTTTGTTCAAAAGCGCGGCGACCTCTGCGGCAAGCTCCGGCGCGCCGGGCGCCGGATATTTCAGCTCATAAGTATGCGTGGGAAAGCCGTAGTAATCGTAGATCAAAGGCGGGTTGGCCGCGCCGGTGACGGAAAGGACGGGCGTCTCCCAATGGCCGGAAATCACAAGGATGGCCTTGGGCCTTTGCCCGATCGTGCCGGCGAGCCCCCTGAACCAGGCTGCCATCTTGTTCCAGGTATCCGGTGCGCCCCACGTCCATTCCATGAAAAAGCACGGGCCAGCGCCATGCGGAATATAAAGGGTGGGAAAGGGAGCGTTTTTTGTGTCGGGCTCAGTCATCGCAAATCTCCGCGCTTCTGCAAGCGAACCGCGTTTTGCTGACAGTTGCCAGCGAAAAGAGCTTCTTCACGCTCTTTTGTTCTATCCCTTAATTCGTCATGACCAGCGCCCAGAATGTCTTGTAATGTGTCGCCGGTGCCACTGCTGCGGCGATCCCCATGTGGCGCATGGCCGGATCGAGAAGATTGGCATCATGGCCCGGCGAATGCCGCCAGCCGGCAAAGACATCCTCGACCGAGTGATAGCCCGCCGAGACATTCTCGACCGCCGTTGCGCGCGCAAGATCGGCGCCTTTGAGTCTTTTGCTGAGAGACCCATCCACCTCATGGCTCAAATGATCGGCGGAGGCCATGGCATCGGCCTGACGTTGCGCGAACTTTTCCAGATTGCCATCGAGCGTCACGCGGCTCAGCCCATGCGCCTGCCGATAGGCCGAGATAAGGTTGCGGGCGGTGTCCGGATTAAGCTCAAGGGCTTGCGCCGGCAATGAAGGCGGGGAAGGCGAGGGCGCCGTCGCGCAGCCGTGGAGCGCAAGACCAAGCGCCAGTGGCAGGCCCAGGCGAAAGAAGGATCGCGATTGCATAAGGTGAACTGCAAGCCTTACCGATTGGCCGTACCGAACTTCTGCTGTTCGGGTTTGATCGGCACTTGCGGGGGTAGATCTTTTGGCTGCGCCGCGGGCATGGATTGCGGCCGCAGGAGAGCTTCCAGTTTGTCAATCCCGAGCAATTCGACCTTGGTCGGATCGGGCGCGGGACCGTCGAAGAATTTCTCGATCTTGAAGCGCCTGTAAATCTCGAAATTGAGATCGCTCTTGACGCGGTTCAAGGTGAGCACGTCGCCGACGAAGGCGGTGAGTTCGAAACTGAGAGCGCCTCCGGTCACATTGGTGAACAGCACGAGCGGCGATGGCATGCCTAGGACAAGATCGTGCGATTTTGCGATATCGAGCAGAACTTCGCGCACTTTCTCCGGATCGGCTGTGCCAGCGACCGTGACTGAAATGACAAGCCGCCCCGTGCAATCGGTGCGAACGAGATTTTTGACGATACCGGTGATGAGATTGGAATTCGGGATAATGACCGCCGCACGATCGAAGGTCTCGATCTCGGTCGAGCGGACATTGATCTTGCGCACGAAGCCTTGATCGCTCCCGACAACAATCCAATCGCCGACGCGCACCGCGCGCTCCCACAAAAGGATCAGGCCGGAGACAAAATTATTGACGATGGATTGCAGGCCGAAACCGATACCGACGGAGAGGGCGCCGGCGACAATCGCGAGCCTGTCGAAACTGAAGCCGAGATGGCTTAAGGCAAGGCTCGCGGCCACGATAAAAGAGACATAGCCGAGGCTCGTCTTGATCGAATTGCGCAAGCCTGCGTCAAAACGCATTTGCGGCAGGAGCGTCTTGTCGAGCCATTGCAGCACCGCGCTCAAGGCCCCATAGGTGACGCCGAAGATCAGGATGGCGACAATGATGGTCGAAGGCGAAATCGTAACCTCGCCGACCCTGAATCCGAAAAAGGCTGCGCGCAAATTGCCGGAAAAATCCGTCGATTGCACGCCCCAGGGCGCCAGCACGAGAGACAGAGCGAAAAGGTAGATGACGACCTTCGCCGCGCCCGATAGAAGAACGGCAGCGAGACCGAGCGTCTCGCGGTGCAGACCGACATTGGTAATGAGCCTTTGCCCGAGCCGCGTTTGCGGCCGGAGCCAGGTTGAGATTGCCTCATCGGTGAGCATGAGGGCCATAAGCAAGCCGCCTGCGATGCGTGTGACCGAGACTGCCTGATCGAGAAGAAAACTGCCAAAGGCCACGTAACCCGTAAGAACCGCGCCTACGATGACAGCGCCCAGACACCAGCCGAAGATACGCAAGAGGCCGAAATAATCCCGCTGCGCCTCAATTTCGGGCGGATGGAGTTCTCCCGCCTCCCCATTTTCACCGGCGCCCCATAAGGCAACGGCGACAGCCAGGGCACCAATCAGAGTGCCGACAGCGCGGGTTGCGACGGAGACCGACAGCGATGCCCCTATGACATCGTTCAAGGATTCGAAAAGCCTTGTGATCGAAACGATAACGGCGACGCTTAGGGCGGCCTGCATGACTCCGTTGGCAGCCGCATCGGTGACTTTCGGCAAACGCCAATTCGGATGCAGCGGGGCAAAGACCCCGCTCATGATGGCTGTCGTTGTCGCAACCCGGATTACGCCATTGCCAAAAGCATCGAAGAAAGGTGTCAGGCGTTCATAGCTAAGGCCGAAAAACTCGAAAACATAATTAATGATGAAGATCGTCGCGATGGGCAGCCCCGCGAGCATCAGGGCGACCCACCAGGCGGCCAGAGCCTTCAGCAGGGGGCTTGGATTGGAGATGGAGGGCTCACGCGCGAGAATCTTGTGCGCAACCCGGGTTGCTGCCCAGTACAACAACGAGATGAGCGCCAGACTGCCCCAGAACGCGAACCTTCGCCAGCCGTCGAGACGGGCATTAATGTCCGAGATCCAACTGGCAAAGACGTTACGCACGGTCTTTGCATCGTCCGGTAATTCACGCGCGACATCG
>DASQCU010000015.1:0-5308 GCA_035634575.1 Beijerinckia sp. | reverse complement strand
GCATCAAATCCCGTAATTGGCCGCGCGAAAAAGGCTGACCGTGCCCGAAGGGAGTCGTGTCGAGCCGCGCCCAAAGGCCGGCCCGGCTCGGCGTGATGGCGATGATTCTGCCGCCCGGCGTCAGGATCCGCCAGATTTCGGCCAGAAGTTCGCGTGGATGTTCGGCGATTTCGAGGGCATGGACGATGAGCACGCGATCGATGCAGGCGTCGGGCAGGGGCATCATCGCGGTCTCGACGAGCGCGGATGAGGAAAGACCGGAGGATGGCCAGTTCACCACCCCCTGTTCGGCTGGCATGAAAGCCAGGACCCGCATGGCCTCGTCGCGGAAAATGCCGAGATAGGGCGTCGCATAGCCGATCCCCATGATCGACTGCCCCACGCAATTGGCAAAACGCTGCCGTATCACCCGTCCGACGAGGCGGCGGGCCACCTCGCCCAAGGGCGAACTGTAGAAAGAGCGAAGGTCAACGACATCAAGCGGCATAAATTCTGTTCTATACACCCAGGATCGTCGTAAATTTCAGAAATCCTTGTGAGGCAAATCGTTTAATCGAAAATCGGCGGCGCCGCCCGTGCCTTCAAAACCGCCCTTTGCCTCCCTTTGGTCTCATATACCGCCGTTCCTTCGGGTTAGGCGGTGCAACTTGGGTCAAATCGCCATCGACTCAGCGATTTACCGGAAACGAACCCTGAATCCTCAAGGATTCAGGGTATGCCGTAGAGTAAACCTGTTTGACCCTGCCTCGCCGGTTGGTTAGCTTTTGCCCGGACGAGGAGAATGCAGCCATGGCCGCTCATATACATCAATTCATGTGCCTCAAGGACAATTTTGGGGTGCTCGTCCATGATCCTGAAAAACGCAGGACGGCTTCGATCGACGCGCCTGAGGCGGAGCCAATTCTTGCGGCTCTGGCGGCCAAGGACTGGGAATTGACCGATATTCTCGTGACCCATCATCATCACGATCATGTCGGCGGTATCCCCGGCCTCAAGGCCAGGTTTCCCAGGGCCCGCGTCGTCGGGCCCGCCAAGGAGGCTGCAAAAATCGGCCTGCTCGATCTCGAAGTCGGCGAGGGCGACGGCGTGCACGTCGGCGCGCTCGAGGCCATGGTGATCGAGGTTCCCGGTCACACGTCGGGCCATATCGTCTATTGGTTCGAGCAGGAAGATCTGCTTTTTGCTGGCGATACGCTCTTTGCCATGGGCTGCGGCCGCGGGTTTGAGGAACCGGCGAGCGTCCTGTTTCACTCGCTGATGAAACTTGCCTCGCTGCCCGGCGAAACGCAGGTCTATTGCGGCCATGAATATACGCTCGCCAATGCGCGGTTCGCTTTGACGGTCGATCCCGGCAATGAGATCTTGAGGGATCGTGCCGAGGAGGTGAAGCGCTTGCGTGAAGCCGGCCAGTTCACCCTGCCGACCACGATCACGATCGAACTCGCCACGAATCCCTTCCTGCGTGCCGAGGAAATTTCCGTGCAGGAGGGCGTTGGCATGAAGGGCGCCGATCCAGCGGCCGTTTTCGCCGAATTGCGCGAACGCAAGAACCGGGCGTGAGCCTGACATGAATGATGTTTTCGATGGGCGCTCGGCGCAGGAAATCACGCGCCTGCTCGAATTGAAACCGCATCCGGAAGGCGGCTATTTTCGCGAAACGTTTCGCGATTGCGCCTCCGGCATGGACGGGCGCGCAGCCTCGACCCTCATTTACTTCCTGCTCGAAGCGGGGCAGGTCTCGCACTGGCATAGGGTCGATGCCGCCGAGGTCTGGCATTTCTATGCCGGGGCGCCTCTGCTTTTGACGATCTCAGAAGATGGCAGCGATGCCAGCACATGCCGGCTTGGCCGAGACTTCTTCGCGGGTGAGCGCCCGCAATTTGTCGTGCCGGCGAATGCGTGGCAGATGGCCAAGAGCCTTGGCGCCTGGACGCTCACCGGCTGCAGCGTCGCCCCCGGTTTCGAATTTGCGAAATTCGAACTCGCGCCCCCCGGCTGGCATCCGATGCCGCGCTGAGCGAGGGGCGCGGGCAGCTCTTCCTCATTCCTTCGGGCCCAGTCCCTCGATCTTCTTTTGCAGTTCTTCCAACTGCCGCTTCATGTCTTCGATATCGCTCTTGCCGGAAGGTGGCTGCTGAGCGTCGCTATTTGCTGGCGGCGATTGTTGCGGCGGGACCGGGTTGGTGAAGGGGCTGAACATCGCAAGCGCCTGATTGAACATCGCCATGTTCTTGCGGGTCTGTTCCTCGAGGGAACTGAAAATGGGCGATGCACCGCCAAAGCCATGGCCAGAAACCTGATCGCGAAACTTGCCTTGCTCGCTCGTCAGCTTGTCGATTGTGAACTCGAGATAGCTCGGCACCAGCATTTGCATGCTGTCGCCATAGAAGCGAATCAACTGGCGCAGGAAGGTAATCGGCAAGAGGCTTTGCCCGCCTTTGCCCTCCTGTTCGAAAATAATCTGCGTCAGCACAGAACGGGTGATGTCTTCACCGGTCTTCGCATCGAAGACGATGAAATCATCGCCCTGTTTCACCATGCAGGCGAGATCCTCAAGGGTGACATATGCGCTTGTCCCGGTGTTATAGAGGCGCCGGTTTGCATATTTCTTGATCGTGACGGGTGGCTGCTTTTCGATGGACATATCACCTGCCTGATGGGAAGGACCCGCTAACGGATGGCGCTTTTGGCTTGGGCTTGCTTGGAAATACGCTCTATCTCTCTATCTCTCTATGTCTCCCCGTTGATGACATTCTTTAACAGACTTCGGGCGGTCCACTTCGCATAAAAAAGCGCCACTCGCCGATTGAGGCTTCTCCAACCACGATAAGCGCTTTATCGTGCAGCGAAAACTATTTTTCCATCTTCGCCAAAAGCAAGCTGACGGAGCAAATTTTTTCACGGTTAAGCAGCCTTGCGGCTTGAAGGCCGTCCCGCCGTTTAGAATATGACAATACGCGTTAAGGGCGACGATTCCGGTCCAGGTCCGCAAACCCACTTTGTAATATACCTGAATCCTTGAGGATTCAGGGTCCGTTTCCGGTAAATCGCTGACGCGATGGCGATTGACCCAATTTGCACCGCCTGTTCCTCCGGAACGGCGGTATCCCAAGAGTCGCGAATAGGCGACTCTGGTTCCTTTCTCGAATTTTCGCTTTTTCAAAGAGTTGAGTCGAAAATTCGAGAGTTGCACCACAGATCATTCTTATGGCCTGTGGTATAACTTCTCAGTCCGCTAGGGAGAGGCGTAATGTCGAGTGATATAGTGATTGTTGGTGCAGCGCGCACGGCTGTTGGATCCTTCAACGGCTCTTTTAGCACCATACCGGCGCATGAACTCGGCGCAGCGGCGATCAAGTCTGCCCTCGATCGCGCCAAGGTCGAGCCGGCGGAAGTCGATGAAGTTATTCTCGGGCAGGTTTTGACGGCCGCGCAAGGTCAGAACCCGGCTCGTCAGACCGCGATCAAGGTTGGAATTCCTCAGGAAAAAACCGCCTGGACTGTCAACCAGGTCTGCGGCTCCGGGCTGCGTTCGGTCGCGCTCGGCATGCAGCAGATTGCCAATGGCGATGCGAAGATCATCGTCGCTGGCGGTCAGGAGAACATGACGCTCTCGCCGCATGCTGCCTACCTTCGTGCCGGCACCAAAATGGGCGACGTGAAATTCATCGATACCATGTTGCGTGACGGCCTGATGGATGCTTTCCAGGGCTATCACATGGGCAATACCGCTGAGAATATTGCGACCAAATGGCAGTTGAGCCGTGAGGAACAGGACGGTTTCGCTGTCGCTTCGCAAAACAAGGCGGAGGCAGCCCAGAAGGAAGGCCGCTTCAAGGAAGAAATCGTGCCCTTTACGGTTCCTGGGCGCAAGGGCGACGTGATCGTCGATACTGACGAATTCATCCGCGCAGGCGCTACAATTGATGCGCTCGCGAAGCTGAAGCCGGCTTTCTCGAAGGAGGGCACGGTGACAGCGGGCAATGCGTCCGGAATCAACGATGGCGGCGCAGCGCTCGTCCTGATGAGTGCCGAGGACGCCAAGGCGCGCGGCCTCACGCCGCTTGGCCGCATCGCGTCCTGGGCGACAGCGGGCGTCGATCCGGCGATCATGGGAACGGGTCCGGTTCCCGCCTCACGCAAAGCCCTGGAAAAGGCCGGATGGAAGGTCAAGGACCTTGAACTCGTCGAAGCCAATGAAGCTTTCGCGGCTCAGGCGCTGGCCGTCAACAAAGACATGGGCTGGGACCCGGCCATTGTGAATGTCAATGGCGGGGCGATTGCGATCGGCCACCCGATCGGGGCTTCGGGCGCACGCGTGCTGGTCACCCTCCTGCATGAAATGCAGCGGCGGGATGCGAAAAAGGGACTAGCCACGCTTTGCATTGGCGGCGGCATGGGCATAGCCTTGACCATTGAACGGTAAAGCGTGCCAGTTATGTAATCGAAATATATCAAGGGGCGGCGAAGCGCCCCTTGATATTCAAAGTGCGACCCAATAGTGCTGAGGGCGGGACCAAAAGTCTCGTATTTGTTCATAACTTTTTCTGGGGAAGAACATGGCTCGGGTAGCAGTAGTGAGCGGCGGATCGCGCGGGATCGGCGCTGCCATCAGCGAAGCCCTGAAGGGGGCCGGATATTCCGTCGCGGCGAATTACGCCGGCAATGACGAGGCCGCCGCCAAATTCAAGGCCAAGACGGGTATTCCCGTCTATAAATGGGACGTGTCGGACTATAAAGCCTGTGCTGAGGGTCTTGGGCAGGTCAGCAAGGATCTCGGACCAATCGATATTCTCGTTAATAATGCCGGGATTACTCGCGATGCCATGCTCCATAAAATGAAGCCGGAGCAATGGTATGAAGTCATCAATACAAATCTGAATTCTCTATTCAACATGACGCGGCCTGTGATCGAAGGCATGCGCGAACGTAGCTTTGGCCGGATCGTCAATATTTCGTCGATCAATGGCCAAAAAGGCCAGATGGGCCAGACCAATTATTCTGCCGCCAAGGCCGGCGACATAGGCTTCACCAAGGCACTTGCACAAGAAAATGCCAACAAAGGCATTACTGTGAATGTGATCTGCCCCGGCTATATCGCGACCGAAATGGTGCGCGCCGTTCCGCAGGAGGTGTTGGAAAAACAGATCCTGCCCCAGATTCCCGTTCGGCGGCTTGGCGAGCCGGAGGAAATCGCGCGTTGCGTGGTCTTTCTCGTCGCCGACGAGGCGTGCTTCATCACCGGCTCGACACTGACGGCAAACGGCGGTCAATATCTGACCTGATCGGCCTCCCGTGTACCACGGGT
>DASQCU010000014.1:0-7249 GCA_035634575.1 Beijerinckia sp. | reverse complement strand
TGCAGGCGTTGTTCGCCGGTGATCTGCCAGCGCAGGATCTCAAGCGTCCCGTCGGCATGTTCGGCAATGGCGCTGCAGGATTCGACGAAATCCCCGGTATTGACGTAGGTGACCCCGTTCATGTCCCGGATCGTCGCATGATGAATATGTCCGCAGACAACGCCATCGGCATTATGGCGCCTTGCTTCCTCAGCCAGAGCCACCTCGAATGCGCCGATGAAATTGACCGCATCCTTGACTTTCAGTTTCGCCCAGGCGGAGAAGGACCAATAGGGGAAACCAAGCAGCCGCCTTGCCCTGTTGAACCAGGTGTTCGACCAAAGCGCGATATCATAGGCCCAATCGCCGAGCGACGCGAGCCAGCGCGCATGTTGAACAACAATGTCGAACTGATCGCCGTGGGTGACGAGGAGACGCTTGCCGTCCTTCGTGATGTGAAACGCATGATCGACGACTTCGACTCCGCCGAAAGTCATGCCGATATATTCGCGCGCGAATTCATCGTGGTTGCCCGGGATATAGATCACGCGCGCACCCTTGCGCACCCGGCGCAGGAGCTTTTGCACCACATCATTATGCATTTGCGGCCAATACCATCCACTCTTCAAGCGCCATCCATCGATGATGTCGCCGACGAGATAGATCGTATCCGCTTCATTATATTTCAAAAAATCGACCAAGAGTTCGGCCTGGCAGCCGCGCGTGCCCAAGTGGACATCGGAAAGAAAGAGCGTTCGGTAATGATTAGGCTCTTGTTTCGTGCTCACCGGACCGCCCAGATTCGTTCAGGATCAATCATGGATTATCTATAACCAGAAACTTATGGCGTTGCGATGACAAGTCCGTGATTACGCGATGACTGTCCGCACATCCTGTGATCAAAGAAATGTAGGACCGGAATATTGAATGGGACGTTAATATACCCTGATACCACAGGTCATAAAGAATGACCTGTGGTGCCACTCTCGAATTTTCGCCAACGCTTTGAAAAAGCGAAAATTCGAGAAAGGAACCAAGGGGCGCCTTCCGCGATCCTTGGTATGAGTCCCAAGGAATTCAGGGTTCGTTTCCGGTAAATCCCTGACGCGAGGGCGATTTACCGGAGTTGGACTGCCTGTTCCTGCGGAACCGCGGTATAAATTAATGGCTCCTTGGCGCGGCGACCGGTGGAATGATCGTGCCTTCGGGCAGGCTGCTTATTCTCCTTCAGGCCCTATTGGTCTGGTTCATCCTTAAAATGGCGCTGCGAACCTGAGCCACACAAGATTCGTTCGATATTTCAAACAAAATCGGCTAATATCCCAAACGCAATGAACCAACGGCCATCCTTTATGAGAACGTTGGTATGCTCTGAATCCTTGAGGATTCGGGGTTCCTTCCAGCAAATCGCTGACACGAGGCGATTTGCTGGTGTGACACCGCCTGTCCCCGTGGAACGGCGGTATAAAGGGATGAAGAGCCTGATTCATGGGTATCGAAGGTCGCGATAAGGTCAAGGTTCTTGAGGCTGGCGCCGGTGCCCTGTCGAGCCAGCTGGGCAAGACCGTGCAGCGGCTGCGCAAGGCCTATAATCTCTCGCTCTCGGAACTTTCTGAACAATCCGGTGTCGCCAAATCCATCATCAGCCAGATCGAGCGTAATGAGACCAATCCGACGCTCGCCACGATCTGGCGGCTTGCTCAGGCGCTCGATGTCTCGATCGAGCGCGTGCTGCAAGTGGCCGATGACGAGCCCTTCCTTGAGAAATCCTCGAAAGGCGACACGCCGATTCTCGTCTCCGACGATGGCAAATGCAGGCTCGCGATCATCGGCTGGATCAAGACCGTCGAATGGCTGCAATGGTATGATTTTTCAGCTGATCCGGGCGGCGTCCTCGAATCGGAGGCGCATCAGCGCGGCTCGGTGGAGAGCCTTTCGATCAATGAGGGCGAGCTCGAAGTCGAGGTCGGCGGCACGATCGAGCGGGCCAAGGCTGGCGAAACCTTGCGTTATCGTTGCGACCGGCCGCACATCATCCGTAATGTCTCACAGCATCCGGCCTCGGCCATGATGGTTTGCATTCTCAAGGCGGCGGCGATGGAATAACCAGAGAGCTGTATCGCGCGTCAGGAACGGCAGTATAATTTGCCAAACAAAAGAGACAAAGTCGCGCTATCGATTCTTATCGTCGAAAGAGCATTGAGGCATTTTCCGGCGACCCCAAAATCCCTGTTGATGCGCTAGCCCTGCTGAGAATTCGTGACTTTATCGAGATCGCGGCTCAAGTCCGCAAATGGGGGGACGAGGACCGCCTTTGGCCTTGCGCTCCTCAACGCGAGCCTGTTCCTCCCGGTGGGCCTGCATCTGCCTTATTTTCCCGTCTGGCTCAATGCGCGGGGACTGACCGCTAGCGAGATTGCGAGCGTGCTTGCGACGCCGATGATCGTGCGGGTCGTGGCAACCCCTTTGGTTTCCCATCTGGCCGATAAGCGTGGCGCCGCCTTGATGATCGCGGTCTGCGCCCTTGTGATGCTCTCGGGCTATTGCGGCCTCGTCCTCGCGCAGGGATTTGCCCCGATCTTCGCCGTTTCCATTCTCGTCGTCACCGCCCAGGGAATCATGCCGTCGCTCGCCGATGCCTTGACGCTCGGCGAAATACAACGTCTTGAAATCGCCGGGCTGCCGGCTTTCCCTTATGGCTATATTCGCGTGTTCGCCTCGGCGGCGGTGCTCGCCGCGATGCTGTTGTCGGCAAATCTTGTGCAATTCTTTCCTGGCGAGCATATCGTGCTCGCCTTGGCCGGTCTAACGGTGCCCTCCGCCCTCATCGGAGGCTTTATCGCCGCGAAGGCCCGCAAGGCGGCAAAACCGCATGACGGCAAGCAGAGCGGCCTTACTGCGAACCGGCGCAGTCGCTGGCTGGCATTCCTCTGCATTGGCTCGGCCGCGCTGATCCACGCGAGCCATGTCGAACTCTATTCCTTTTCCACGCTGCATTGGCAGGCGGAGGGATTATCGGCCGCCCTCGTCAGCCTAGCCTGGAGTACGAGCATCGTCTTCGAAGCCCTATTCTTCGTGGCGTCGGGACGGTTTTTCCCTAACGAGACCCATGCTGCGGCGCTTTTAATGGCAGGCGGCGCGAGCGCGACCTTACGTTGGCTTTTGATGAGCCTTGATCCGGTGCCTGCCTTGATCTTCGTATTACAGGCCATGCACGGGTTGAGTTTCGCCGCGACCGCGATCGGTAGTATCCTGCTTCTCGGCAGCCTTGCTGGACCGGCGCATAGCGCGCGGATGCAGGGCTGGCTTTCCGCGGTCATTGCACTCTCGATGGCGGCGAGCACCTTTCTTTGCGGCATCTTGACGAGCGGCTACGGTGAAAAAGCCTATCTCGCCATGGCAGGCTTTGCCGCGATCGGATTAGCGCTCGCTGTCGGTGCTGGTTTTGTCAAGGCCGGAGCTGAGCAAGATTACGTTGGTCCGCCAACCTAATCAGGCTTAGAAGCCTTTGAGACGGGATCATTCTGTCCCGAAAATCCGGTGACCACTTTTCGGCAATGATGCTTAGCCCCATAGGGCATGTGAGGGCGGGTGGATGATCGAGCCCTCGTACCTGAGGCCGTCTGGCCGATCGCGCGCCAGAAGCAATGGCCCGTCGAGATCGACGAAACGGGCCTTGGGCGTCAGCAGCATGGCGGGCGCCATGGCAAGCGAACTTGCCACCATGCAGCCGATGACGAGACCAAAGCCCAGACCTTGTGCTTCCTCGACGAGTGCCAGGGCTTCGGTCAGGCCGCCCGTCTTGTCGAGTTTCACATTGATCGCATCATAGCGTTCACGAAGCTCCGTCAATCCCTGGCGGTCATGCACGCTTTCGTCGGCGCAAACCGGAATGATGCGTGAAATGCGCGAGAGCGCAGCATCCTGCCCGGCGGGAAGCGGTTGTTCGACCAATGTGACCCCGGCTTTCGCGCAGGCTTCGAGGTTGCGTTCGAGATCGGCTTCCGCCCAGGCCTCATTGGCATCGACGATGAGTTCCGCGTCGGGGGCCGCCGCGCGCACCGCCGCGATTCGCGCGCTATCGCCTTCGCCAGCAAGTTTGATCTTCAGGAGCGGCCGGTCATGGGCCAGTGATGCCGCCTCTGCCATTTCATCGGGTGTCCCGACCGAGATCGTATAGGCCGTGGTCGCGGCCGCGATTCGGTGCAGACCGGCGAGCACATGGGCGGGTTGCTGCAGGCGCTTCGCATCGAGATCCCACAAGGCGCAATCAAGCGCGTTGCGTGCCGCGCCAGCGGGCAGCAGGCTTTGGAGAAGGGCACGATCGGCGCGATCTTCGATGGTGGCACGCACAGCCTCGATCTGAGCGGTGATGCTCTCAATGCTCTCGCCATAGCGGGCATAGGGGACGCATTCGCCACGGCCCGAAAAGCCATCCGCCTCTATGGTCGCCACGACGACAACAGCCTCGGTCTTCGCGCCACGCGAAATCACGAATTTTCCGGCAATCGGAAAGCGTTCGACTGAGAGCGAGAGACGGGCCATGGATGAGGCTATGCCATGCCGCACGAGGCTTGAGAAGGCTTTCAATGGTTTATGGTCGGGCTCAAGGCGAAGCCAGCCCATGCAGCCAGAATCACCAGGGCGAGGCCCGGCACCACACGCAGGGCAAAAGCGCGGCCGCCGCCCAAAATTGCGAAGGCGAATTTGCTCAGCGTGTTCGTCGAAAGCCCGAGCAGAATTGGCAGGACCGATTCCTGCGCGGAGATCTTGCCGGAAGCTGCCAGCGAGGCCATGGAAATCGCGGCTGAATGCGTGTCGGCGAAGCCGGTGATTGCTGCGGCTGCAATAGCTCCGGCCGTCCCGAACCACTCGTAGAGCATTCTCGATATGAGGAGAACCGCGGAGACGGTCGCTGCGAAGAGCAGAGAAGTTTTGGGGCTAAAGGCACGCCCCGGTTCGCTCACCTCTTCCGGACTTTGCTTCAAGGCATGCGCTGAGAAAATGGCGCCATAGGCCAGCGCGGCAATCCCTGCCAAGGCAAGCGGAGGCCAAAGCGCCCGCAAGGTCGCCATATTCGTGGCGGCAAGAACCAAGGCCATTTGAACGATTGTTGCGACCGTGGAGAGAATCGCCCCCGCAGCCGCTGGCCCGAGCTCGTCCGGCGCGTTGCGACTGCGTGTGCCCATGGAACCAATCGTTATTGTGCTGGAGATGAAGCCCGATGCAAGGCCCGCGAGCGGCAGACCGAAGCGTGCGCCGAGAAGGCGGACCGCAACATAGCCGCTGGCGCTGATCGCCATCACAAGGATCACGACGATCCAGATCGAGCGCGGATTGAGTGCGCCATAG
Organism: Beijerinckia sp.; assembly: GCA_035634575.1. Classification (GTDB taxonomy): domain Bacteria; phylum Pseudomonadota; class Alphaproteobacteria; order Rhizobiales; family Beijerinckiaceae; genus Beijerinckia. The sequence continues at coordinate 1,918 of DASQCU010000014.1, read as the reverse complement.
GGTCCCATGCGTTGATCGGGCAGGAGCGGCAACACGATCAATGTGGCGGCGGCGAAGATCAGGCCATCCCGGACCTCGTCCTCCGAGAGAACGGTACGCACAAATTCATGCAGGGCCATTCGCGCGCCCAGGAGGATCGTGACCGCGACCGCGAGTCCGGCGGCAAGCGGCGGCTCAGTCATTGCGAGACCGCCGAGAAGAGCTGTCAGAATGAGGGCGATTTCCGTTGTGAGATCGGGATCGTCTTGCTGACCGCGCCAATAGGCAAGGGCAGTCAAGACAACTATCCCGCCGATTGCCACGGCAAGAAGATATTCCTTGCCAACAATGAAACTGACCGCCCCTGCGAGCGACGTGATCGTGAAGGTGCGAAGCCCCGCAGCCGATCTTGCGGGCGCTTCTCCTTTCCGGCGCTCGCGTTCCGCGCCGATGAGGAGGCCGATCCCGAGGGCAATTGCCAAATTCTTGATGACAGGATCGACGGCAAACATCGGCCTATCCGAAATGTGTGGAGGTCCGAGTCAGTCAGAATATGACTTGCGGCTTTGATGTGGGAGCGGCTGGACCAGTTTTCACCCGTCAGCGGGGCGGGGGCGCGAAATACGCTCAGCGCGCCGGGGCAAGCAGCAGAAAAGGAAGCGAATCGGCCATGTGTTCGCGACCTTTCAGGGCGCGATCGTAAAAGTGAAGGAACCCTGGGTCGGATGCGTATCCACCGAAATCACCCGCCAATTCACTTTATAAGCGCCGGGTTTGAGAGTCTGCTGCAGCTTTACGATGAGCTGCGCCTTGTCGGCGGGATCGCTGATTGGCTGGCCGATTGCGACCGGCGCCCCGTCGGGACCCGTGAGGCTCAGCTTGGAGAGCTTCGGCTCCACGCCCTCGCTGAAATAAAGCCTGATTTCGCCGGGAGATTGCCCGATCGTGGCATCGACGCCGGGCTCGGTCTTCTTGAGGTGCGCATGTGCGAGAGCCTCGCCGGAAAATCCGAGGCACAAGCATAAGGCGAGTATGCGTGAAACCTTCATTGCAGCCTCTTCAAAACAATGGCTTGCCGATTTTCGGATGAAAAAGATGCGAAGGAATTTAAGCAGGATTTCGTTTGGAACCAACGAAATCCTGCTTAGAAATGCTGGAAAGAGCTTTGAGCGAAAATCAGGGCTCTGCCTTCTTCATCATTGAAGCGGGGAGGGGCGTCGCCCGCCTCCGCGGTGCCAATGCTCTTGACCGCGATCCCGGCTGTCGCGGCTGCGGCCTCAAACAGAGCGCAGGCTGTACTCGGCACGGCGCAGAGGATCTCGTAATCGTCGCCCCCTGTCAGAGCCGTTTCAATCAGTTTGGGCTCGCGCGCCAAAACCTCCTTGGCGGCCGGGGAAAGCGGAATATTTTCAACCGCGATCTCCGCCGTCATGCCGGTGAGACGCAGCATTTTGGCGAGATCGCCCGCAAGACCGTCGGAAATATCCATTGCGGCGCGGGCATAGGTCCGCAGCGCCTGGCGCAAACCAATTCGCGGCTCGGGAAGGAGGTAGCGCTGGCGCAGGAAAGCGGCGGTGATTTCGCTCACACCCGCAATCCAGGACCGCCCGGACTGAGCATCGAGACGCAGCCGCAACCCTAACGCCGCATCGCCGATGGTTCCGGACACATAGAGCCTGTCGCCCGCTTCCACGCCGGGGCGCGGCACCATTTTGCCAGCCGGAACCGCGCCAATTGCTGTCACGGAGATGCTCAGCGGTCCTGGCGTCTTCACCGTGTCGCCGCCAAGGAGGGGACATTCGAAGGCGGCGCCATCCTGCCCAAGCCCTTGCGCGAAAGCTTCGAGCCAATCCGTGGTCCAGTCCGGCGGCAGGGCGAGGCCCAGCAGAAAGCCCAGGGGCTCAGCCCCCTTGGCCGCGAGATCGGAAAGATTCACCCG
>DASQCU010000013.1:0-2289 GCA_035634575.1 Beijerinckia sp. | reverse complement strand
CGGCCTGCGCCTTGATGAGATTGGCTTGCGCCGCCGCGACCTGCGCCTGCGATTGCTGGAGGAGCGCCGGAAAATTCTTGCGTGCTATTTCGGCACCAAGCCGTTCCGCGGCGTATTGCGCCTTTGCCGTCTCCAGTGCACCTTCCGCGGAATCTCGATCATGAATGTATTGGCGAGAGTCAATATGGATTAAGGGCTGGCCTTTGCGGACAAATTGGTTGTCTGTGACATCCAGCGATACGACAGTACCGGAAATCTGCGGCGCGATACTGATTGCACGGCCGTCGGTAAACGCATCATCGGTGCTTTCAAAATTTCGTGTCGCGAGCCAATAATAAACGCCGCTCGCGATCAGCAATGCGATAACGGCCACTCCGGCGAACCGCGCAAAAATCTGAGTTCCGCGTTTTTTCCTGTCCTGCTTTGCTTTGTCCTTGCCTATTTTCACAGCATCTATGCTCTGATCGTCCTCGACTTCGCGGTCAAGATCGAGCCTGCGCCGCTCCGCTATGTCAGGCGTTTCTTTCCCGATTTCCGCATAGTCGCGAGCCTGCTCATCCTCGCGCGCGCCCTTGCCTTGATAGAGATCATCCATGAGTGTCGTCTTCATGTGGAGCGCGCTGACGTCCGGCAAAGCAGGTGAAAATCGCTGCGAGCCTTTCGCTGAGGGCACCGCTATAGGGTCAAACTGACCGAACCGTTTGGTTCGTATATCAAGCGCCGAGAGGCTCGGTCAAGGAGGCAGTCTTGTTGTCGGCGCCGAACCCGTCCCATTCCACCTCCGCTCCCCGTGAAATCTTTGGCTTTTTGAGACTTTTCAAAAAGTTGTGAGAATTCGGGAACAGTCGGGTGACTCGCAGTATAAGCAGTATAATATTGGGCGCGCAGGCGAGTTCTCCACCGGCGAAGACGCCGTCCCGCGCCCGGCTTTTGACCGCCCGCACTTCGCTCGGAAAAGTCGTCGTCCTCAATCACCAGGCCAGTTCAGGAGGCCTTGGTTTTCCTCCAAGACCGCACTGCGCCCGTGCCCCATCAATGTTGAGAATATGGCACGTCCCCCTCCTGGTCCATCAACCATTGCAGCGCATTGGGCGGCCCTCCTGGCGAGACATGGACCGGCGGCGGGTAGGGGTAATAGGTGGGGGGCGGGACATAGACAATCGTCTCTGGCGGGCCGGTCCAATGCCGCGCATGATGGACATGGACGCGGCCCCTCGTGCAGACGCACTTGGTCCGGTGTAGGCCATAGGCTTGCGCAAAAGAAGCGGTCTGCGGCCCCAAAGCGGCCGAAACGAACGCGAGCATGAGGGCAAATTTCGGCAGTCTCATCACGGCCTCCCTATCGATTTGGGCGCCAGCCAAGTTCTGGGACCCGATGGGGTGGATGACGCCCGATGGATCGACGTGTGCCAAAGTGTAGGTGTGGAACATTGCCCGCAAAGGCGCTTATAAGGTTAGCAGGTTTGCACCTGGGGAAGAATGCCGAACTACGCAGCAGGCAGTGCTCGCCGATTCCTGGGCAAGGCATTTGTTGCGGGAGGAGGGCATTCCGCTTCGGGTGCGGTTCTTGATCAATGAGGAGAGTCTCGACGCGATCAGCCAAGGGAATACGGAGGCAGGTGTCATAACGCTCGCCGCGTTCGACTGGTATCAAACCGCCCACAAGGACATGGATCTTCGCATCGAAGAGGGTGTTGGTCTCGTCCGAGCTTCAATTATGTTGCTGCTTTGGGCTTGTGAAAAGCCGACCCCAGCACCGAGGATCAGCGAAATCCTTCGAAGCCTCATGTAAGGATGGCGCGATCGCGCAAATTTTAGCGCGTCACAGCTTGCGTTATGAGCCGCCTGCGCTTTGACTCGGCAAGAGCAAGATGACTTATCTTAAATCGTCATCTTGCTGTTAATATTTGTTTTGTCACGTGGCCGGACGCAAAACCGGTTTTCCGGCTTCCCCGGATTGTATCGGCGGTCATAAAGAATGACCGTCGGCACCCGTCAGCGATCGTTATCCTCGAGCTGGCGATTGATACTGAGTGCCACCAGCGTGCAGATGGCGCCGGAAAGCAGATAACCACCGGCGGACATCAGCCCCAACCGGCTTGACAGCATGAGCGCCACGAAGGGCGCGAAGCCCGCGCCGAACAGCCATGCGAGATCGGACGTCAAAGCCGAGCCGGTGTAGCGGTATTTTTTGGAGAAATTCGACGCGACAGCACCAGAAGCTTGGCCGAAAGAAAGCCCCAGCAGGATGAAGCCCAGAATCATGAAATTGGCTTCACCAATGTCGCC
>DASQCU010000012.1:0-4271 GCA_035634575.1 Beijerinckia sp. | reverse complement strand
AGAACCACGACCTTCGCCGGGAGGACCCCGGGGACGCCGCCGAGCAACATGCCGCGCCCGCCGGCATGGCGCTGCAGCGCATGGCCCGCAGCCTCGATCGCAAGGCGTCCTGCCACTTCGCTCATCGGCGCAAGCAGGGGCAGGCTGACGCCATCCGGCCCGATGACGGTCTCATAGGCAACGGCCGTGACTCCGGAGGCGAGCAGTCCTTTCGCCTGCTCAGGGTCGGGCGCCAGATGCAGATAAGTGAAGAGGATCTGTTTTTCGCGCAATTGCTTCCATTCGGAAGGCTGCGGCTCCTTCACCTTGATCACCAGTTCGGCATTGGCGAAAATTTCCTCGGCCGTGTCGACAATCGCCGCACCGGCCGCCTTATAGGCCTCATCTGTCGCGCCGATGCCGCCGCCGGCGCCAGTCTGGACGATAACCTGATGACCAGCCGTCACAAATTCACGCGCCGCGTCGGGGGTCAGGCCGACGCGATATTCATGCACCTTGATTTCCTTTGGAACACCAACAAGCATCCCTTGCACTCCCGTTGCAGGCATTTTCAGGTGAAACGCTCAGCCACTCGCCGACTGAAAACACGCCAAGTACCAAGGGCCGCAGGGGCGACCCTTGGTTCCTTTCTCGAATTTCCGCTTTTTCAAAGGGTTGGCGGAAATTCGAGAGTGGACCAACGGTCATTCTTTATGACAGTTGGTGTAACAGCCAAGGAGCGTCTCGCCACCGCGATGGAAGCGGAAGCCGCCAAAAGCCTGTAAAAGAGGAGTTTAATGTACCGTTGAATATTATTTCCGGCTATTTGCCTTGAAGATAATCGCATTTTCGGTTGAAATATGCGTTTTCTAACGGCCACACGCAGGAATCCACCGCCATGGAGATCGATCGTTTCGACCAGGCGATTCTGGCAGCTCTCGTCGGCGATGCAAGGACAAGCATTGTCGATCTCGCGCCGCGCGTCGGCCTCTCTTCCACCGCCTGCGCGCGCCGGCTCAAGGCTCTCGAAGAGAGAGGCGTGATCAAGGGCTATCATCTGGCCGTTGACTTGAAGCAACTTGGCTATGAAATGACCGCCCTCGTGCGCGTTACCCTTGACAGCCAGCGCGAGGAGGCGCTTGAAGGATTCGAGCGCGCCGTCGCGCAATGTTCGTCCGTGGTTCGCTGCCATCTGATGTCGGGCAGCACAGATTATCTCTTGATCGTTCTTTGCCGCGATATGGCGGATTTCGAAACCATCTACCGGACCGAACTGGCGCGTTTGCCACGCGTTGCACGGATCGAATCAAGTTTTGCCATGCGCGACGTCGTGGATCGCACAATTCCAAAGGCGCTTTTCGTACCGCCGGTCACGCCGAAGCCGCAACCAAGGGCCCGGCGAAGCTGATGTCGCTGACTTCCGCGCGATCATAGCGATCCTGGCGCCCTCGAAAGACACACAAGTTTTTGCAGTCGCATCAGAATAATTGTCGCGGATGAAGAATAAACTCTAAAGTCATGCTAGTGTCATAAACCCCAATGAGTCACCAGCCGCTGTTTCCAGCGAGGAGGCCAGAGTGAGAGCACCGGCAGAGGGCCGCAAACCCGCCGTGACAAGACGCACCTTGAAGAGCAACTCCGTTGCCGAGACGATGAATCCTGCGCGCAATGGTGCTGCGACGGCTGGAACGCAGCATAACGGAATTTCCAAGGCTGAAAGCTCCGCGCCAATTGCCGTTGAATCGCCGCAAAAAGACATCCTGGCACAGGACCAAAGCGAGATCCAAAGCACGTCCCTAGACCCTGAGATCTGTGCCGCTGATTTGCCCGCCGAACCTCTTTCTGTCGAGGCAACACCCGCTGCCTCCATTCCTGTCATGGATGGTCTCGGTGACATCGCCACGCGGCCAGCCGAACTTGCACGCTCGCCGCAGCGCTTCATCAATCGTGAGCTTTCCTGGCTGGAGTTCAATCGCCGTGTCCTTCAGGAAGCCTCGAACCGCAATCATCCCTTGCTTGAACAATTGCGGTTCTTGTCGATCTCGGCCAACAACCTCGATGAATTTTTCATGGTCCGCGTAGCAGGCCTCCGCGGCCAGGTGCGAGAGGGCGTCAGCACGCCTTCGGAGGATGGCCTCACACCCCCGGAGCAGTTGAGCAAGATCCGCGAACGGGTGAGCCTGCTTGCGGCCGAGCAACAACGACGCTGGCGGGAGCTGCGCAAGGAGTTGCGTGCGGCGCAAATTTTCATTCTCGAACCATCCGATCTGATCAAGTCCGAGGTCACTTGGCTCGAGCAGCATTTTGCGATTCATGTCTTTCCGGTCTTGACCCCGCTCGCGGTCGATCCGGCGCATCCCTTTCCATTCATTCCGAATTTCGGCTTCACCATAGCGCTCGAACTGGTCCGGCCCGGCGATCGTAAAAATCTGAAGGCCTTGATCCGCTTGCCGGCCAAGATTGATCGTTTCATTCGTCTGCCGGACCGTAATGGCGAGCCCGGCCAGCGCTTCATCTCGCTCGAATCCGCAATCGGCATGTTCACGCAAAGCCTGTTTCCGGGCTATCTGGTGCGCGGGCACGGATTGTTCAGGGTCATCCGCGATAGCGATCTTGAAGTGGAGGAAGAGGCCGAGGATCTCGTTCGTCTGTTCGAGAGCGCCTTGAAACGCCGCCGCCGCGGCTCCGTGATCCGGCTTGAATTCGATAGCGTCATGCCGGAAGGTCTGCGCGCTTTCGTTGCCGAGGAGCTCGACGTCATCCCGGAAGAGGTCTTCGTCCTCGACGGAATGCTTGCCTTGAACGATCTCTGCGAACTCGTGAGCCTTGATCGTCCAGAGCTCAAATTCAGGCCTTACAATCCCCGCTTTCCGGAAAGGGTGCGCGACAATGGCGGCGATTGTTTCCTCGCGATCAAGCAGAAGGATCTCGTCGTTCATCACCCGTATGAATCCTTCGATGTCGTGGTGCAATTCCTCAATCAGGCGGCGGCCGACCCCAATGTAATTGCGATCAAGCAGACGCTGTACCGTACCTCGTCAGATAGTCCGATCGTGCGCGCGCTGATCGAGGCGGCGGAAGCCGGTAAATCGGTCACGGCGCTCGTCGAATTGAAGGCGCGTTTCGACGAAGAGGCCAATATTCGCTGGGCCCGCGATCTCGAACGCGCAGGCGCGCAAGTCGTCTTCGGCTTCATTGAATTGAAGACCCACGCCAAACTTTCGATGGTGGTGCGGCGCGAGGGCAATTCGCTTGTTACTTATTGTCATGTTGGCACCGGCAATTATCATCCGGTGACAGCGAAAATCTACACTGACATTTCTTTCTTCACCGCCGATCCGGCGATCGGTCGCGACGTTTCGCGGATCTTCAACTATATTACGGGCTATGCGGAGCCTGCGGGTTTGGAGCGCATGGCCGTCTCGCCGATTTCACTCAAGAAGCGGCTTCTCGATCATATCGCGCAGGAAATCGCCTTTGTGAAAGCCGGCAAGCCGGGTGCGATTTGGGCAAAATGCAATGCCCTGGTCGATCCCGAAATTATCGACGCCTTTTATGAGGCAAGTCAGGCCGGCGTGAACATAGATCTTGTCATTCGCGGCATTTGTTGTCTGCGGCCGGGAGTACAAGGTCTCTCCGATAACATCCGGGTGAAATCGATTATCGGCCGGTTTCTCGAACATGCGCGTGTCTTTTGCTTCGGTGGCGGGCATGATCTGCCGCACCCCAAAGCCCATGTCTACATTTCCTCTGCCGACCTGATGCCGCGCAACCTCGACCGGCGCGTAGAAGCGCTTATGCCGGTCCTCAATCCAACCGTGCATGAACAGGTGCTCGATCAGATCATGATCGCGAATCTGATCGATAACCAACAAAGTTATCGGGTCTTGCCGGATGGATCGAGCTCGCGCATAAGTGCTTCGAAAGGCGAAGAGCCTTTCAACGCACATTCCTACTTCATGACCAATCCGAGTCTGTCAGGCCGTGGAAAATCGCTCAAGGAATCCAGTCCAAAAACCCTCTTCAAACGGCTGGAAAGCCGGTGAGCTCGACGTGCTCGAAAAAGACCTAAACAGTGATTTGTTGCCGAAGGTTGCAAAGCCGGTGTCGATTGTCGACATTGGTTCGAACTCGGTTCGGCTTGTCGCTTATGAAGGCCTAAGCCGGTCGCCGCGGCCGATCTTCAATGAAAAGGCGCTTTGCGCCCTCGGCAATGGCGTAGTCACGACCGGCAAGCTGCCCAAGGGGGGAATGGAAAAAGCGCTGGCCGCCTTGCGGCGGTTTCGCGTCCT
>DASQCU010000011.1:0-1823 GCA_035634575.1 Beijerinckia sp. | reverse complement strand
CGATTCCAGATCGTCGCGCAAAGTCCGAAGGCGGGAGGCTTCATCGGCCATCCTGGCACGAGCCGCGCCAACTCCAGCCCCGAACCCGGCAATCGCAGCGATATTTTCAGTGCCGGCGCGCAAGCCGCGCTCCTGCCCGCCGCCGCGCACAAGCGGCTCGCTGATATGAGCATCAGCGGCAAAGCACAGGGCGCCGACGCCTTTCGGCCCGCCGAGCTTATGCGCTGAAATGACCAGCGCATCCGCGCCCAAGGCCTTGATATCGCAATTGATCCTTCCCGCAGCCTGAACCGCGTCGCATACGAGAAATCCGCCCGCCGCATGGAGTCTTTGCGCGGCATCGAAAACCGGCTGAATGACGCCGGTTTCATTATTGGCCGCCTGCAAAGCAAGCATCACGCGCAGGTCGCGATGCGCCGTGAGCATCGCCTCGAGCGCATCGAGATCAATCACCCCTCGCGGTGTCAGGCCGACGAGTTCCACCGCGTGCGGTGCAAAACGATGCCCAAAAAGCACGCTCGCATGTTCCCCGCCGCTGACTAAAAGGAGGTCAAAAGGCGGAAGCTCAGCGCCTAAAACTTCAACATGGGGCGTCAGCGCCAGATTGAGCGCTTCCGTTCCGCCCGAAGTAAAAGCGACATTGCGCGTCGGCACGCCGACGAAACCGGCGACCTCGGCCCGTGCCGCCTCAATCGCGGCACGGGCGGCCCGGCCTTCGGCATGAACGGACGACGCATTGCCGGGCAGGCTCAAGGCCGCGACCATCGCCTCACGCGCGGCTGGATGCAGAGGCGTCGTCGCGTTATGATCGAGATAGGCACGAAGCCGCGACACGAAATGCAACCTCTTTCAATTGAGGAGCGTTCGAAATTCGCTCCTCTGGATCCGAACTCCCGTCAAGCACACCAAAATGCTTGCAATCCAGAGGGCCGAACGTGCTAGAAAGCGCCTGATTATCCCATCCTCGCAGCCTGGATCAGCTTTAAGATCCGGGTCTCGAAATGAACGCTGTTAGAATGAATCTAATAGTCGTCACGCAGCTTACAAGTCAAGCGGACGAGCCTTTGCCGGCTTTCCATCTCAATGCTCTAGTTTAGGCACTTCGCTGTCGCAAGAGGCGATTTGCTGGGAGACGGCTTGGGTCTCGCGAGGCGTTTGCAATGCGAAGTTCGATCTGGCGAAGTCAACCTGGGTCGATAAGTAGAATCAGGTCGACAATTTCTATGGAGCCATAATGCCCGAGGTCATATTCAACGGTCCTGCCGGTCGTCTTGAAGGACGGTTTCATCCCTCGACCATACGCGGCGCGCCCATCGCGATCGTCCTGCACCCGCATCCGCAATTCGGCGGCACGATGAACAATCAGATCGTGTATAATCTTTATTATGCTTTCGCCGAGCGCGGCTTTTCCGTGCTCCGCTTCAATTTTCGCGGCGTTGGGCGCTCGCAGGGCGGGTTTGATCACGGCCAAGGGGAATTATCCGACGCTGCCGCCGCACTCGACTGGGCGCAGGCGATGAATCCGGAGGCCCGCGCCTGCTGGATCGCAGGAATTTCCTTCGGGTCCTGGATCGGGATGCAGCTTTTGATGCGGCGGCCCGAGATCGAGGGTTTCATTTCGATTGCGCCGCCCGCGAATCGGTTCGATTTTTCCTTCCTCGCGCCTTGCCCTTCCTCCGGTCTTTTCGTGCATGGCGACCAGGACCGCGTTGCGCCCTTGAAGGAGGTGACCGGCCTCATTGAAAAGCTCAAGACCCAAAAGGGCATCGTGATTGAACATGCGGTGATTCCCGGCGCCAATCATTTCTTCGAGAATTGCGTCG
>DASQCU010000010.1:0-4053 GCA_035634575.1 Beijerinckia sp. | reverse complement strand
GGCCGCGGCCTTCGGCCAGCGCCGGAAAATGCTGCGGCAATCGTTGAAGACGCTGGGGGGAGTGGATGTGGCCGCGCTTCTATCAAAGGCGGGCATCTCACCGACCGCGAGGGCCGAGGAGATCGACGTTGCGGGGTTTGTCGCGCTGGCGCGGGCGCTGCGGGAGGATAGGGGACACGCTTGACCAAGTCTCGTACGGGTCGATGGACATAATCTTTTATGGCATATTGATCGGCTTTTTCCGGCGAAGGAGCAATGATGTAATTGGCTCTCAACGCATCAATTATACTAAATCAGTTCCCGGAGTGCTAAATTTACACCTTATTTAATTCAACTACACGGCTTTTAGTGCAGCCCTTTCAGCCCTTCAACTGCTATTCTTGTATAAATATCGTAAAGTGATCTCTCTTTTTTATAGTTCTCTAAATTTATACATACTCTAACGCGTAGATTCTCTAACCTATCTTGTTGTTCTATAGAAAGGCCTAATATATCCTTATAAATCCATTTGAGTTTAGTTTCCTCTTCGGCTATAGTATTCTTTGCAACATCGCCTTGCAATAAGGAGATAAGAATCTTATTATGTACCGTCGATTCATCCATTAAACTGAGCAACCGGCCCTTATTTTGATTCAATGTAGTTATCTCCATTGTACATTCAGGTTCGTTAGATAATTGCGCAAGCCGTTCCTGTGAATGAGTGTTCGATGTCATCCATACAAAACTTGCCAAAATAGCAAAGTTCTTCACCATTATCGATCCGATCTCTATTCCTACAATTTTGCGATTCCGCCCGATAGAGCGGCAATGTGGGAGGCGGTTGGGTTGAGTGCCTACAAATATTGGCCGATTCGCTGTTGCTGACGCTTTCTCTTACATAGCTATCAAGAGGATCACCACCGTGTCTTGAAACTAACTCTCGCTCAGCAATTGATCGACGAAAGCGCTGATGCCTTCCTTCAGGCGCGGGGCCTTCCGGCGCTCGGCTGTCAGGATCGCCAGAAGATCGTCGAATGTGCGCTGCAGATCGTCGTTGACGAGCACGCAATCTCTTCGCCGTGCAAAAAAATTCGACAAGTGCGATTTCACGCGATGCGGCATATGCGAGTTGTCGGACCAGCTGATTAAGTATAACACCCATTAACCAACGGTCATAAAGGATAACCGCCGGTATTAGCGCCATGTTAATTCTTGTTATCTAGCGTGCCGAATGAGCGCTTTTGCTCACCCTGGGGGCTTTCATGTCTATTTCGGCAGTTGGTTCGGCGTTAAATACAAGCCAAGTTCAGCAAGCTCAGGTGCTCAGGGCTGCCGACGGCGATTACAAGACCCGCACCGCTCACACGGCGCAAACGAAAGATGCCGATGGGGATTACAAGCCGATTGCCAGCTCCGGATCGGTAGCGGCCTCAAGTTCAAGCAATGTTCTTACAGCCCTGACCACCTTGAAGCTGGGCGGTTGATAAACAGGCGTTTTCGTCGCCGCGCGCATGGTTCTTGGTATTCACGGAATTTTCGTTCATTCTCTGAATAGACGAAGATTCAAGACAAGAACCAACGGGGTCACTTGCGATCCCTGACATCGAGGGCTCATGTCTCGCTCAGCAATTGATCGACGAAAGCGCTGATGCCTTCCTTCAGGCGCGGGGCCTTCCGGCGTTCGGCTGTCAGGATCGCGAGAAGATCGTCGAATGTGCGCTGCAGATCGTCGTTGACGAGCACATAATCATATTGGGTCCAGCGGCGAATCTCATTGCGGGCATTGTCCAACCTTTTGGCGATGACCTCACCGGGGTCCTCGGCGCGGCGTTCGAGGCGGGCGCGCAATTCCTTCATCGAGGGCGGCAGAATGAAGATCGTCACGACATCCTCGGAGGTCTTCTGCTTGACCTGCTGGGTGCCCTGGTAATCAATATCGAAAAGCACATCGCGGCCTTGCGCGAGAATCTTTTCGACCGGCTCGCGCGGCGTGCCGTAGAAATTGCCATGGACCTCCGCCCATTCGAGCAGATCGCCAGCATCGCGCAAGGCCTCGAATTGCTTGTGCTTGATGAAGTTGTAGTGGATGCCATCGACTTCGCTTGACCGGCGCGGCCGCGTCGTGACCGAGATCGAAAGCGTCAGGTCAAGCTCCTTGGTCTGGAGCAGCATCCGCGTCAAAGTGGTCTTGCCGGCGCCCGACGGCGACGAGAGGATCAGCATCAGGCCGCGCCGGCTATGGCGCGCTGCATCTTGCGCCTGCGTCATGTCGTTCCCAAAATTCCCTGCGTCATCCGTCACTCGATATTCTGGATCTGCTCGCGAAATTGCTCGATTTCCACGCGCAATTCGAGCCCCAAACTGGTGAGGCTCGCATCATTCGATTTGGCGCAGAGCGTATTGGCCTCGCGGGCGAGTTCCTGGGCGAGGAAATCGAGCCGCCGGCCAACCGCGCCGCCCGCTTCGAGATGGCCGCAGACCGCGCTGACATGGGTGACGAGACGGTCCAGTTCCTCCCTGACATCGGCCTTGGCGGCGAGCAGCAAAGCCTCCTGATGCAGACGGTTCTGATCGAAATTGCTATTTCCGGCAAGCGCTGCAATCGTCTGTGCGAGGCGATCGCGGATCGCTTCGGGCTTGCGCGCCGGACAGGTTTCGGCGGCATGGGTCAGGGCAGCGATCCGGTCGAGCCTCGTGACGAAAACCCGCGCGAGCGCCTCGCCTTCGGCAAGTCGCATCGCCACCAGGGCGTCGAGCGCGGCATCGAGCGAGGCGAGAGTGGCAGCCTGCATCTTCGCCTTTTCGCTTTCATCCTCGCCGCTCTCGGATATCTCGACGACGCCGCGCACCGCGAGAAGCCCATCGAGCGAAGCCCCTTGGAGGTTGCCGGAAAGAGGAATTTCGCCAAGCGCCGCAACAAGTTTTTGCAGGAGATCCCTGTTGACGCGAACTTCCGGAGTCGCAGTTTCGCGCTGCGCGGTAAGCGTCGCGTAGCAGGTTCCGCGCGTTAGCCGCCTGCCGAGTCGGGCGCGCGCCTCGACCTCGATGGAGTCGAAGCCCGGCGGCAGCCGCAGCCGCAAATCGAGACCCTTGGCATTGACGGATTTGAGTTCCCAGGCCCAGCGATAAGGCCCAAGATGACCCGCGACCCGCGCGAATCCGGTCATGCTGGCTATGTTCATTGGAAACAACTTGACGTTTTGCCGGTTGAGCCGGAGACAATAGGGCCGCCCGGCCCCCGGCTCAAGGCGGTTCATTTTTCTTTTGATCCTAATCCTCAGCCTTCACGGCACGCGCAAGGGCGGGGCCTCCTTGTGCGGGTCGCCGGTGAAGACGCGATTGCCCTCTATCCACACTTTGCCGGAGGCGAGCCGGGCGAGCGCGGCCGGATAGATGATATGTTCTTCGTTGAGAACGCGGCGGGCCAGGGTGTCGGGCGTATCCGAATCGAGGACCGGCACCGCCGCTTGCGCGATAATCGGCCCTTCATCCACGGCCGGGACGACGAAATGCACCGTGCAGCCGTGGATCTTTACGCCATCCGCCAGGGCCCGTTCATGGGTATGCAGACCGCGATAGGCGGGCAGAAGGGCAGGGTGAATATTGAGCATCCGGCCTTCCCACTGGCCAACGAACCAGGGCGTCAGCATGCGCATAAAACCGGCGAGGCAAATATAGTCGATCCGGTGCAATTCGAGCATGACCTGCATCGAGCGCTCGAAATCCTCCCGCCCGGCATGGATCTTGTGATCGATCACGGCAGTGGCAATGCCGTTTTCCTTGGCAAAACCCAAGCCCGCCGCGTCGGGCCGATTCGACAGGACGAGCACGATTTCAGCGGGAAAGGACGGCACGCGGGCGGCTTCGATCAAGGCCCGCATATTGGAGCCGCGGCCTGAGATCAGGATCGCCGTGCGTTTGCGCTGCGCGTTCACAGGCTAAGCTGCCCCGATGTGACGACGCGGCGGCCATTTCCAGCTTCAATCACTGAGCCAAGGGTCACAGGGTCTTCCCCCGCCGCACGAAAAGCGGCTTCGACCTCGTCTGCCTTGTCCGAGGCTGCGATGGCGACCA
>DASQCU010000009.1:0-6877 GCA_035634575.1 Beijerinckia sp. | reverse complement strand
CCTGGTCCGGCAAATCGCCTAATCCGAGAGCGGTCTGCCTGCCTTTATGCCACCAAACGCGATCCCTTGGCATATATCGGACAGGGGAAGAAACATGGGGTATCGACTTTCTGTAACAGCCGATCCTGGAGGCGATCTTGTGCCCGATTCATCCCGTTTCCACCCTGAAGGAATATTAGAGCCGGGGGCGCCCGCTGCCTATAGCCCTTTGTGAAATTTACCTTGGCTGCGGCCTTCCCAAATTCAGCGCGCTTGCGCTAAACATGCGCAGCCCTTAAACGCGGCTGACACGGCGGCCGTTCCCAACGTTCGCAATCACGCTTCGCACTCTTCACCTCTGGTCCGGATCGAAATGACGCAACCGGAAAGCAAGACGCCTGCCCCGAACCATGCCGGCATCCTCGCTGGAAAACGCGGTCTCGTTCTCGGGCTCGCCAATAATCGCTCGATCGCCTGGGGAATTGCCAAGGCGGCGCATAGTGCGGGCGCTGAACTCGCCTTCACCTATCAAGGCGAATCACTGGAAAAGCGCGTTCGGCCCCTTGCCCAGGAATTGGGCGCGAAGGTCGTCGGCCATTGCGATGTGACCGATGTCGCCTCGCTCGACGCGGTCTTCGCAGAGATTGCGCGGATCTGGGGCCAGCTTGATTTCATCGTGCATTGCGTCGCCTTTTCCGACAAGGATCAGCTCACTGGCCGCTATGTCGATACGACGGCGGAAAATTTTTCCAATTCGCTCCTGATTTCCTGCTATTCCTTCACAGCGGTCGCGCAGCGCGCGGAAAAGCTGATGCCGGATGGCGGCGCCATGCTGACCCTGACCTATTACGGTGCGGAAAAATGGATGCCACACTATAATGTGATGGGCGTGGCCAAAGCGGCGCTTGAGGCGAGCGTGCGCTATCTTGCGGCCGATCTCGGCGAAAAGAACATCAGGGTCAATGCAATTTCAGCAGGCCCGATCAAGACCCTTGCGGCCTCCGGCATTGGCGATTTTCGTTATATTCTCAAGTGGAACGAATATAACGCTCCGCTGCGCCGCAGCGTGACGATCGAGGAAGTCGGCGAAAGCGCGGCTTTCCTGCTTTCGTCACTCGCGCGTGGCATTACCGGCGAAGTTCTGCATGTCGATGCGGGCTATCATGTCGTCGGAATGAAGAATCCGGCTGCTCCAGATATAGCTGTCGGGGGCAAGGACTAGCGGAAAGCATGGGCTTCAGCGGTTCTGCTGCGTCAAACCCTTCGGCTTGACCATTGAAAAGACGAAAATTTGCGCCAGAATCGAAGGTGAGTTGGGCCAAGGATTCTCCGGTGGAATGTCAAGTGAGGCGCTTTTGTGACACTCGGAGCCGGTCTCAAAAGCCTCGCCCTCATCCTGAGGAGCCACGAAGTGGCGTCTCGAAGGATGAGTTCCAGTGTTCACCGGAGACGCCCTCGTCCTTCGAGACGGGCTTTCAGGCCTTCTCAGGATGAGGGCCGAGGCTTTTGAGGACGCCAGGAATTTTTAAATGAGTTTCTGGCTGCGCCCTGTGAAGGAACAGGCCGGCGATATTCACGCCGGGTTCAGTTTAGAATCGGTAAAAGAAAAAGATTCTAAAAATCGTCGCCGCAGGTCAATTTGCTTTCGTGAGGGGCAAGCAGAGCGTGGACAATCGAAGCTTACGCGAAATTCTGCTTTGCGCAAATCCGCGTAAATAGAATAAAGAGCAATTCAGGTGAAATAAGAACCGGTCCGAGAATCCCGGCTTGGAGTTTTGCTTGGCATAATCGACCCTTGAGGTGCAATGACTCAGACAGGTTCAAATATGTCGAGTTCTTCAGCGTTTCCCGAGCTTGCTCAGCAGGATCGCAATTTCAATCAAGCAGTGGGCGAAATCCTGCGTGGGACGCAGCGCCCCGATCTGATTCGCGACGAATTGCTTGGCGAAATCTTCGCGGCGACCGTTGCGGCACGCCCCCATGCCACAGCCATGGTGACCGAGACCGGCGCGCTCACCTATACGCAAGTCGATGCCAAGGCGGAGGCACTGGCGCGCGGCCTTGTCGCCGAGGGGCTGCGCCCCGGTGACGTAGCGGGCCTCTGGATGGCGCGCGGCCATGAGCTGCTCGTCGCGCAGATCGCAATCGCCAAGACCGGCGCGGCCTGGCTGCCTTTCGATGCCGATGCGCCTTTGGAACGGATCGCGGTCTGCCTGCAAGATGCCGAGGCGAAGGGACTTCTCACGTCCTCCTCCTTCGCGGAAAAGATTGACAGGCAGACGCCTTGCCCTGTCTGGACCCCCGCTCTGATCGTCTCGCGCGACCATCATACAAAGGTCGATGCACGCGCGCTTGGCGCCACGCCGGATCACCCGGCCTATATGATCTATACTTCAGGTTCGACCGGCACGCCCAAGGGAATTGTGATTTCCGGGCGTAATATCTGTCATTATCTGCGCGCCGCCAATGAGGTCTATGGACTAGAATCCACCGATGTCGTCTTCCAGGGCGCTTCCGTCGCCTTCGATCTGTCGATGGAAGAAATCTGGCTGCCCTATCTTGTCGGCGCTTCGCTTTTTGTCGTGACTCCGGAGATGATGGGCGAGGCCGACAAGCTTCCCGATCTGATGGAAGCCAATCGCGTCTCGGTGCTGGATACGGTGCCGACCTTGCTGGCGCTTCTACCGCGCGATGTCGCGACTCTCCGGCTGATCATTCTTGGCGGCGAGGCCTGCCCCCCATCGGTTGCCAATCGCTGGGCGAAGCCGTCGCGGAAGATCTTCAATTCCTATGGGCCGACGGAAACGACGGTTGTCGCGACCGTCGCGGAGGTCCGGCCGGGCGTTCCGGTGACGATCGGGACGCCGATCCCGAATTATTCCTGCTATGTCGCGGACGAAAACCTGAATCTGCTCGGACCGGGGGTCGAAGGCGAGCTTTTGATCGGCGGTCCAGGAGTCGCCAAGGGCTATCTGCGGCGCGAGGCGCTGACACGAGAAAAATTTATCGCCAATCCCTTCATGGCCGATCCTGAAGGCGGCGATATTGCCGATCCAATACTTTATCGTTCCGGCGATGCGGTCCTGATCGACGAGAATGGCGAGATCGTCTTTCGTGGCCGGATCGACGATCAGGTGAAGATACGCGGGTTTCGGGTCGAACTCGGCGAGATTGAAGCAAAACTCAGCGATCTTGAAGGGGTCGCTAACGGCGCCGTGGTCTTACGCACGGATAATGGGCTGGAACAGCTCGTGGCTTTCGTGGTCGCGGCAGCTGGGGCCGAACTCGATATAAGGTTTCTGCGCCAGGCCCTGCGCGCAAGCCTGCCGGCCTATATGGTTCCCGCGCGTTTCGAGCGGGTGACGAGCCTGCCGAAACTTTCGTCCGGCAAGGTCGATCGCAAGAGCCTCAAACAGGTCGCGCTGACGATGGTCGATGCGGGCGACGCGCAGGAAGCCCCGCAAAACGAGACCGAGGCCATACTTCTGGCCGCGGCCAAGCGCGTTTTGCCGCCGCAGCCGATACCTTTTGACGCCGATTTCTTTACCGATCTCGGCGGGCATTCGCTGCTTGCCGCGCGTTTCATCTCGATCGTTCGCGAGACACCGGCCCTTGCCAAAATTACCCTTCAGGATGTCTACGCGGCGCGCAGCTTGCGCGGAATGGCCGAACTCCTCGACCGCAAATGGGGGCATGTCGCCGCCTCCGAGGATCTTTCCTTCACGCCGCCGCCTTTATTGCGGCGCTTTCTCTGCGGTCTTGCCCAGCTGATCGCGCTTCCCTTCATCCTCGCGCTTGTCACCTTGCAATGGCTTGGCGTCTTCGTGAGCTACATGCTCCTGACCGGCGCGGACGCCAGCCTCTTCGAGGAGATCACCTCCCTCGTCGGCGTCTATATGTGCATCAATGTCGCGACAGTGTTCATCACGATTGCCGCGAAATGGCTGATCATCGGGCGGACCAGGCCGGGGCGCTATCCCTTATGGGGTGTCTATTATTTCCGCTGGTGGCTGGTGAAGCGCTTCCTGGGGCTCGTCCATATTAAATGGTTTCAGGGCTCGCCCATCATCAGGCTTTATCTGCGCGCGCTTGGCGCGAAGGTTGGCCGGGACGCCATCCTCGGCGAAATCGAGCCCGGCGCCGTCGATCTCATCTCGATTGGCGACGGGGCGAGCATCGGCTCGATCGGCAATTTCGCCAATGCCCGCGTCGAGGGCAATGAACTCATTATCGGCACGATCGACATCGGTGCGCAGGCCTATATCGGGTCTTCCTGCGTCATCGAGGAAAATGTTGTGATCGGCGAGGGCGCTGAACTCGGCGATCTCACATCGATTTCCGCAGGCACAAAGGTTGGCGCGTGGGAAAGCTGGGACGGTTCGCCTGGAACAAAAATCGGCCCGGTCAATCGGGACGCGCTCGATCAGCCGCCTTCTGCTTCGTCCGCGTGGCGGGGCTTGATGGGCGTGATGTATACTGTGCTGCTTCTGGCCATTCCGCCGCTTGGTCTTTTGCCGATCTTTCCCGCCTTCTGGGTGTTCGACCGGATCGACGATCTGATCGGCGTCGCCGATATCGACCACACGACTTACATGGCCTCGATCCCCTTCATGGCCTGGCCGACCTCTTTCGTGATGATCCTCCTGACCGTTGGCTTCATCGCGCTCTGCCGCTGGCTCATCCTGCCGAGCGTGAAAGAGGGCCGCTATTCGGTCCATTCGTGGTTTTATTTCCGCAAGTGGGCGGTGACGCTCGCGACCGAAATTACGCTCGAAACCCTCTCGGCTTTGTTTGCGACGATTTATATGCGCGCCTGGTATCGGCTGATGGGCGCCAAGATCGGCAAGGATGCGGAGATCTCGACCAATCTTTCCGGGCGGTACGATCTCGTCGAAATTGGCGAGAAATGTTTCA
This sequence comes from Beijerinckia sp., assembly GCA_035634575.1. Lineage (GTDB taxonomy): Bacteria > Pseudomonadota > Alphaproteobacteria > Rhizobiales > Beijerinckiaceae > Beijerinckia. Next base: position 1,984 of record DASQCU010000009.1, on the reverse strand, counting down.
TCGCCGATGAGGTCGTGCTCGGCGACGAAGAAATACGCAATGGCTGGATGTATCTGAAAAAGGTCAAGACCAGCGCGCGGGTCTTCGTCGGCAATAGCGCCGTTGTCCCGCCGGGCTCCGCCATCCCGGCCAATGCGCTGATCGGCATCAAGTCGAAACCGCCAGCCAATGAACTGATGAGCGAAGGCGATACCTGGTTCGGTTCGCCGCCGATCAAATTGCCGGTGCGGCAGAAGTTCGATGCGGGCGGCGCCAATTGGACCTATGAGCCGCCGCGCTGGAAAAAATATGCGCGCGGTCTTTTCGAGGCCGTGACGATCTCGCTGCCGACCATGCTGTTCATCACCTTCGGAACCTGGGCGGTGGACTGGTTCTCAAAGAGCGTGCTCGAAGGCAATTATTTCGAACTGCTTTGGGCGTTCACGGCTTCTTCGGTTGCAATCACGATTGCTTTCGCGCTTGTTGTCGTTGTGATCAAATGGCTGACCATGGGCCGTTATGAGCCAACGACGCGGCCCATGTGGTCCTGGTGGGCCATGCGCACCGAAGCCGTGGCGGTGATGTATTGGGGGCTTGCGGGCAGGGTCCTGCTCGATCATCTGCGCGGCACGCCCTTCCTGCCTTGGCTTTTGCGTCTGTTCGGCACGAAAATCGGCCACGGCGTCTTCATGGACATGACGGATATTACCGAGTTCGATTGCGTAACGGTGGGCGATTTCTGCGCGCTGAACGCGCTCTCGGCACTGCAAACCCATCTCTATGAAGACCGCGTGATGAAGGTCGGCAGGGTCAATGTCGGTAAGGGCGTCACGGTCGGCGCGGGCTCGACCGTGCTTTACGACACGCGCGTGTCCGATTACGCCCGTCTCGGGCCTTTGACCCTCGTCATGAAGGGGGAGCAGATTCCACCTCATTCGCAATGGGTCGGCGCGCCCGCCGAACCCAAGGCCGGGGCAGAGGCCGCTATCGAGAAGGCGGCGTGATTCCCTGCGCCTGCAAGGCATCATTGCGGGGAGCGGGCGACGCGGCAAGCCATCAGCCCTGGGGCTTCTCGATTGCTTCGCCTTCGGCTCGTAATGGCGGGTGCGGCCGGGTGCAGTTGCCGTTTCATTTGAAAAAGCTGCCGCTTCAAATTCGTGTGAGCCTGGCCATCGGATAAGGCCCAGTTAGGCGGCGCGTGTTATTGCCTTTTGCGTCGAACATCGCGCCGCGAGGCTGGCAAGAATTTCGCCAATTCCCTTCCGCTCCATTTTTCCAAATCTAAACCTTCAAGGTTCTTTCCATGCCTTTGGCGCTTTTCGCGCTCGCCATCGCGTCTTTCGCGATTGGCACGAGCGAATTCGTTATCATGGGCATTTTGCCCAAAATTGCGCAGGACCTTCATCTTTCCATTCCGGCCGCCGGGTTGCTCGTGACAACCTATGCGCTGACCGTGACATTCGGCGGCCCTGTCGTCGCGCTGGCCGCCGCCAAGCTGCCGAAGAAAATTGCGCTGCTGACTTTGCTCGGCGTGTTCATCGGCGGAAATTTCTTATGCGCCCTGGCGCCGAGCTTTCCAACTTTGCTGATCGCGCGCTTCCTTACGGCACTTTCGCATGGGTCTTTCTACGGCACCGCCGTCGTGGTCGCGGCTGGCCTTGTCGAGCCGGAGCGGCGCTCGCGTGCCATTGCCCTGATGTTTTCGGGCATGACCTTGGCCAATATTATCGGCGTGCCGCTTGGCACGATCCTGGGCTTGACTGAGGGCTGGCGCGCCACTTTTCTCGCTATCGTGCCGATCGGACTTATCGCCGCTGCGGCCTTGGCTTTTCTGGTGCCGTCTCAGGAGAGCGAGGCCCAGACGGGCCGCTTGCGTGATGAATTCATCGTCTTGCGCCGACCGCAGGTGCTTTTGACGCTTGGCGCCAGCGTGCTTATTTCCACGAGCCTTTTTTCCGTTCTCACCTTCATTGCGCCCTTGCTCGCGAGCGTGACCGGCATGAGC
>DASQCU010000008.1:0-8951 GCA_035634575.1 Beijerinckia sp. | reverse complement strand
GGACCGAAAGTCCCCGTCGCCGGAGAACAGCACGACATGGTCGAGATGTTCGGCCATTTCCATGCAATCGACCGCGAGTTCAATATCCATATTGCCCTTTACCTTGCGGCGGCCAAGGGAATCGACAAATTCCTTTGTCGGTTTGGTGACGACTGAATAGCCATTATAATCCAGCCAATCTATCAAAGGCCGGATAGATGAGTATTCCTGGTCTTCCACAAGGGCTGTATAATAAAATGCTCTGATCAATTTACCTTTGCTTTGAAACTCCTTTAGAAGGCGCTTATAGTCAATATCGAAACCCAGCGATTTAGCGGTTGCATATAGATTTGCGCCATCGATGAAAAGCGCAATTCGTTCTCGGTCAGCCATTAACGTTTCTCATAAAGTTCTCGGTTGATACTCTTTTTTTCTTGCTACTCAACTGGGGCGTGAACCAGGACAACCAATTTAATGTCTAGCTATAGATCACGGGATTTTGAAGTAAATTTTCCCACGCAATACCTCCCCAGGTTACTTTCCGTCAATGCGGATTATCTTTGACATATGAGGCATGGTCATCATCGCCGTCAAGCCGAGATAGGCCCAGCATTATCTACAAAAGCATGATAATTGTGGCCAGGTTCAAGCAAATTTCAGCACAGCCGGGAATGTTCCGCGCCCGATTGAACCGTTCAGCTTGCCAGCACCGATCCTCCACGTGTAAAAGAGGGGTCCTCCCCGAATTGCCCTTCAAGAAGGAGTGAGCGCCTTATGGCCCGCGTCACCGTAGAAGATTGTATCGACAAGGTCGAAAACAGGTTTGAACTCGTGCTCCTTGCGAGCCATCGAGCGCGGTTGATTGCCTCTGGAGCGCAAATCACAGTCGATCGTGACAACGACAAGAATCCGGTCGTCTCTCTGAGAGAGATCGCCGATTCTACGCTTGCGCCCGAAGATCTCAAGGAAGATTTTATCCAATCCTTGCAAAAACACGTCGAGGTGGACGAGCCCGAGGCCGAAGCAGTGCCAGCTTTGTCTTCAGCTCCCGAAGGGGCGCAATCGGATTCGCTGGGCGATGTGCAATTCGACCGCATGACGGAGGAGGATCTTTTGCGTGGTCTCGAGGGGCTGGTTCCCCCGGCTGAAACCGACGACGAGGGCGAATAAGCTTAACTAAATTTAATATAGTGAGTTCTTTGGAAGGTGAATATATAAATGAAGGTGAATATATAAATAAAGTGGATAAAAGGCATATAAAAGTTATATATAAGTTGGGGATATAGGCGCGCTTCATGAGTCCACTCGCCTCGGAAGCGCGCTAGCCAATCAGGGGCGAGGTGCAGGCACAGCGAAAATGGCGGCCCATCGTAAGGCCATCCGCGCGGGCCTTGAAGCAGCGGGTCAAGCTAAAGCCATGATGCGGCAATATGAACTCGTCGATCGCGTGCGGCGCTATAATCCGCAGGCCGACGAAGTAGCGCTCAACCGTGCCTATGTTTATGCCATGAAGGCGCATGGCGCACAGAAACGAGCCTCCGGCGATCCCTATTTCTCGCATCCGCTCGAAGTCGCCGCTATCCTGACCGATATGAAGCTCGATGACGCGACCATTGTCGCCGCCGTCCTGCATGATACGATTGAGGATACCGATTCGACCCGGGAAGAGATCGATCGCCTGTTTGGACCCGACATCGGGCGGCTTGTCGATGGCTTGACGAAGCTCAAGAAACTAGATCTTGTCTCGAAGCGCGCGGTCCAGGCGGAAAATTTCCGCAAATTGCTTCTCGCCGTCGCGGAAGACGTGCGCGTGCTGCTCGTCAAGCTTGCCGACCGCTTGCACAATATGCGCACCTTGCATTTCGTGCCGCCGGAGAAGCGCGCCCGGATAGCCGAGGAAACGCTCGATATTTACGCGCCTTTGGCCGGGCGCATGGGTATGCAAAGAATGCGCGACGAACTCGAGGATCTCGCGTTCAAGCATCTCATGCCCGATGCCTATGCGATGATCGAGACGCGGCTCGATGACCTGAAACAAAAGAACGGCAAAATCATCGCGACCATCGAGAAGGAACTGGCCGACGAGCTCGCCGCGCGCGGAATTACCGCCGAGGTCGAGGGGCGGCAGAAGCAGCCCTATTCGGTCTGGCGCAAGATGGAACGTAAATCGATCGCCTTCGAACAGCTCTCGGACATTTTCGGCTTCCGTGTCGTCGTCTCAAGCGTTGAGGATTGCTATCGTGTCATAGGCGTGGTGCATACGAAATGGGCGGTCGTGCCGGGCCGGTTCAAGGATTATATTTCGACGCCGAAACAGAACGACTATCGGTCGATCCATACCACGGTCGTGGGTCCGGGACGCCAGCGCGTGGAGCTTCAGGTCCGGACCGAAACCATGCACGATATCGCCCGCAACGGCATCGCCGCCCATGCTCTTTATAAGGATGGATGTATCGCGGATCGCGAGAGCTTGTCGAGCGAGAGCCGTGCCTATCAATGGTTGCGCCGCACAATCGCCTTGCTTGCCGAGGGCGATACGCCCGAGGAATTTCTCGAACATACAAAGCTCGAACTTTTCCACGATCAGGTTTTCTGTTTCACCCCGAAGGGCCGGTTGATCGCCTTGCCGCGCGGCGCAACGCCGATCGATTTCGCCTACGCGGTGCATACCGATATTGGCAATACGGCGGTCGGCGCCAAGATCAATGGGCGTCATGCGCCTTTGATGTCCGAATTGCAGAACGGCGACGAAGTCGAGATCGCGCGTTCCGCCGGTCAGGTGCCGCCCGCCGTGTGGGAAACCATGGTCATGACCGGCAAGGCGCGCTCCGCGATTCGCCGGGCGACGCGCGACGCGGTGCGGGCGCAATATGCGGGGCTCGGACGGCAGATCGTAACGCGGGCTTTCGAGCGCGCGGCAAGACCCTATAGCGAAGACAAGCTGAAAGCCGCGCTTGCGCGGCTTGCCCGTTCCAGCGTCGAGGATGTTCTCGCGGCTGTGGGACGCGGTGAGATGTTTTCCGGCGATGTCGTGAAAGCGGTCTATCCGGAGTTCATGGAGGAGCGCAAGCCGGCTGCACCGCGGCCGCGCGGCGAGGCGGGCTGGTTCGGCCTGAAAAAGGCGGCAAGCCTTGTTTTCAAGGTTCCGGGCGGAACAGAGCACCCGGATCAAAGGTCGATCCCCATTCGCGGGTTGCAAGGCGATTTGCCGGTGCGTTTCGCGCCGAATGGCGGCGCCGTGCCGGGCGACCGGATCGTCGGTATCTTGACGCCTGGTGAAGGGATCACGATCTATCCAATCCAATCGCCCGATTTGACCGCGTTCGACGAGCAGCCGGAACGGTGGCTCGACGTGCGCTGGGATATCGAGGAGGGCTCGCATGATTTCTTTCCCGCCGAGATCCTCGTCACCGCGATCAATGAGCCAGGGACATTGGGGATGATTGCGACGGTGGTTGGCGATAATGGCGCCAATATAGATAATGTCACCATGAAGGCCCTTTCGCCGGATTTTCGGCAGATCGTCATCGATCTCGAGGTCATGGATTTGAAACATCTGAACACGATCATGCAGCAATTGCGGGCGCGCCCGGTGGTCAGTCAGGTCGAAAGGGTGAATGGTTGATGCCCGTTTCGTATGCGGCTCCCTTGCGGCTTGGCGTCAATGTCGATCACGTCGCGACCTTGCGTAATGCGCGGGGCGGCGAAGTGCCTGATCCTTTGCGGGCCGCGCTGATCGCGATCGAGGCCGGGGCAGACGGGATCACCGCGCATTTGCGCGAAGATCGACGTCATATCCATGATGAGGACATGACCCGCCTCAAGGCAGCCATTACAAAGCCGCTCAATTTTGAAATGGCCGCGACCGAGCAAATGCTCGACATCGCGCTGAAGGTGAAGCCGCACGCGACCTGCCTCGTGCCGGAACGGCGCACCGAACGCACGACCGAAGGCGGGCTCGATGTCATCGGCGGGCATGATCATCTGAAGCCCTTTGCCTCCGAACTGGCGCGCGCGGGTATCAGGGTCTCGCTCTTCATCGAGCCCTCGGTCGAAACGGTCGAGGCGGCGGTGACGATTGGCTCGCCTGTGGTCGAATTTCACACCGGCGCATGGTGCAATGCGGTTGCGCTTGGCGAAGTGGAGATAAGCGCGCAAGAATTCGCGCGGCTTCGGATCGCGGCCGCGCACGCCGCCAAATGTGGCATTGAATGCCATGCCGGGCACGGTCTCGATTTTGTGACCGCGCGGGAAATAGCCGCGCTGCAGGAGGTCGTCGAATTGAACATCGGCCATTTTCTGATCGGTGAGGCAATTTTTACCGGCCTCGATGCGGTGATTCGCAAAATGCGCGCGGCCATGGACAACGGACGGGCCTCGATCCTTCCTGCGTCGCCCATCAGCAATGTCATCGTCCAATGATTATCGGATTTGGCATTGACCTCTGCGATATCCGCCGGATCGAGGATTCGCTCGCTCGTTTCGGCGAGCGTTTCGTCAACCGTTGCTTCACCGAGATCGAACGCGCCAAGTCCGACGCGCGCGCGGGGCGTGCCGCTTCCTATGCCAAGCGCTTCGCCGCCAAGGAGGCCTGTGCCAAGGCACTTGGGACCGGCATGACTCAGGGCGTTTGCTGGCGCGACATGGGGGTCGTCAATCTACCCTCCGGCAAGCCGACCTTGAGCCTCACCGGAGGCGCGGCTGACCGCCTCACGGCGCTGACGCCGCACGGTTCGCGCGCAATCATTCATCTGACCCTCACCGACGAATATCCTCTGGCCCAGGCCCAAGTCATCATCGAAGCGGTCATTATCGAAGCCGTGATGATGGAGTCCGTCATCGAGGTGGTGAAATGATGAAGCTTGGACGAACGAGCCGTGCCGTGCAGCCCTATACCGTCCTGTCGCCGCGTGATAAGACCAAAGGGCGATTCTTGGTTCCTTTCTCGAATTTCCGCTTTTTCTTGGCGGCGCGGAAATTCGAGAGTGGCACCAACGGTCATTCTTCATGGCCCCTTCCAGCCCGAGGCGGCCGGGGACATTGGAGTGGATCCCCCTTCGCGGGATGGCTCCAGAGGATAAATTTCCGAGAGAGAGCGTGAAATGATGGAGCCAACGCGGTTGGGCGGGAAAAGCGTCGACACGAAAGCGAAGGAAGGCGGCCTCGGCGAAACGGTCAAGGTTATCGTTCAGGCGCTGCTGATTGCGCTCGTCGTCCGCACCTTCCTCTTCCAGCCCTTCAATATTCCTTCCGGCTCGATGATCCCGACCCTGCAGATCGGCGATTATTTGTTCGTCTCCAAATATTCCTATGGCTATTCGGATCACTCGTTTCCGTTCAGCCCCAATTTGTTTTCCGGCCGGATCTTCGCTTCGCCGCCAAAGCGCGGTGATGTCGTCGTGTTCAAGCTGCCGCGCGACGGCCAGACCGATTATATCAAGCGGGTGATCGGCCTGCCGGGCGACAAGATTCAAATGAAGGAAGGGCGTCTCTATATCAACGGCGAATTGGTTCCCCGCGAGCCGATCGCCAAGGCCCACACGGAGGATTTCTACGGACGCGAGACCGATGTCCCGACCTATAAGGAAACGCTGCCGGGAGGTGTTTCCCACACCGTCATCGAGATCCAGGGCGACACCGGCTTCAACGACAACACCCAGGTTTTCGAGGTGCCGCCGAACCATTATTTCATGATGGGCGATAATCGCGACAATTCGACGGATAGCCGTGTGCCGCCCGATCAAGGCGGCGTCGGCTATGTTCCTTTCGATAATCTGGTCGGGCGTGCCGAAGTGATCTTCTTTTCGGTTCGCGGGGACGAACCCGCCTGGGCCTTCTGGAAATGGCCTTGGACTGTACGCTGGACCCGGATGTTCCAGCCTGTGAAATAGGATGACGCGAATAAAGCAAGGCTCAGGGCCGCATTCAGGTGCTCACCCGGCTTCTCGTCTGGAGCCTCTCGAAGATCGAATCGGGCATAGATTTTCCGATGCGTGTCTCATCGGCGCGGCGCTTACCCATGTGAGCGCTGCCACGGGCGCGCGGCGCGACACCTACCAAAGGCTCGAATTTCTTGGCGATCGCGTGCTCGGTCTCGTCGTCTCGGAAATGCTTTATGCAGCCTTTCCTGAGGCGGAGGAGGGGGAGCTTTCGCGCCGCCTCGCCGATCTTGTGCGCAAGGAAAGTTGCGCCGAGGTCGCGCTCGAATGGGGCGTTTCCGGCTATGTCCGGTTGGGTGAAAGCGAGAAGCAGACGGGCGCGACCAAGAAAGCCATTCTCGGCGATATTTGCGAATCGATTATCGGTGCAGTTTTTCTCGATGCCGGCTATGCGGCAGCGAAAACTGTCGTGACGCGCGCTTTCGAGGCGCGGATGCGCTCGCCGCGCCGGCCCTTGCGCGACGCCAAGACAATTTTGCAGGAATGGGCGCAATCGCGTGGCCTGCCAACACCTGTCTATAGCGAAATCGATCGCCAAGGCCCCGATCACGCGCCGGAATTTACCATTTCGGTCGGGATAGAAGGCTATGCCCCGGCCGAGGCCAAGGGGCTCTCGAAACGATTGGCCGAGCAGGCCGCGGCGGCGAATTTCATCGCGCGCGAAGGCATTGCCGAAACCGGGCACAAGGGGGTCGCTTGAACGCCACTGAGGTCGAGACGATGACACGCTGCGGCTTCGTCGCGCTGATTGGCGCGCCGAATGCGGGCAAATCGACGCTCATCAACCGGCTCGTCGGGGCGAAGATCTCGATCGTCTCGCGCAAGGTGCAGACAACGCGAAGCCTCGTGCGCGGAATTGCGATGGAAGGCGATGCGCAGATCATTTTCGTCGATACGCCGGGGATTTGCGCGCCAAAGCGCAGGCTCGACCGTGCCATGGTCACGTCCGCCTGGGGCGGGGCGGGCGATGCCGACGCGGTTTGCCTGCTCGTCGATGCGCGCAAGGGTCTCGACGAAGAGGTCGAGGCCATTCTCGCCAAGCTTCCAGACGTGAACGGCGCAAAAATCCTCGTCCTGAACAAGATCGATACGGTTCCCCCGCCGCAGCTTCTCGAACTTACCGCCGCACTCAATGCCAAGGTCGCGTTCCACGAGACTTTCATGATCTCGGCCTTGCGCGGCCACGGGGTCGATACATTCAAGCAGCATCTTGGCGCATTGATGCGGGCAGGGCCGTGGCTTTATCCCGAAGACCAGATCTCCGACGCGCCCCTGCGCTTGCTTGCCGCCGAGATCACGCGGGAGAAGATCTTCGAACGCCTGCACGATGAATTGCCTTATTCATCGACGGTCGAAACCGAACTCTGGAAGGATATGCCGGATGGGTCGGTGCGAATCGAGCAGACGATCTATGTCATGCGCGAGGGTCACAAGAAGATCGTCATTGGCGAGGGCGGCCGCACGATCAAGGCGATCGGCACGGCGGCGCGCAAGGAGATCGCTGAAGCGGCTGAACAGAAAGTGCATCTGTTCTTATTCGTGAAGGTGCGCGAGAACTGGGCCGACGACCCGGAGCGCTACCGCGAAATGGGCCTCGATTTCCCGAAGAATTGAACGCGCGAGCGCGTTGCCGCATTTTGGCTTGAACCGCGCGCCTATGTTGACAAAGACTATAAACTATACGAAATAGGTTGTCTGTGGCTCCCTATCTGGATTTGTCCAGAGCCTGAATTTCATCGCCTTTGCCGACTTGCCGGGCCGAAAGGACGATTGGATGCAACGCAGACAATTTCTCGGCCTCGCCATGGGCGGCGCTTTCGCTGGTATTTTAGCACGCGCCGTTGCCGCGACGGAGTTGAAAGAGATCCGGATCGGCTATCAGAAATCCGGCATCTTCCCGGCGATCAAACAGCGCAGGACATTGGAAGGTGTGTTCAATCCGCTCGGCATAGACATCAAGTGGGCCGAATTCACTTTCGGGCCGCCGCTCCTCGAAGGCATAGCCACGGGCAATCTCGATTACGGCTATACTGGCGACGCCCCGCCGGTCTTCGCGCAGGCGGCCGGCGCCAATCTCGACTATGTCGCGGTTCTGCCTCGTCATGCGAGCGAAGGCATCATCGTGCCCGAGGAGTCCCCGATCCAGACGCTGGCTGATCTCAAAGGCAAAAGAATAGGCTTCGGCAAGGCTTCGAGTGCGCACACCACCACCTTGGCGGCGCTAGACAAGGCGGGCCTTGCCTATACCGACATCAAGCCCGTTTATCTGCCGCCAGCCGATGCCGCCTCGGCTTTCGCACGCGGCGCGATAGATGCCTGGACAATCTGGGATCCTTTTTTGGCCATCGCCCAACGGGGCAAGGTCCGCACATTGGCCTATGCCAAAGACGTACATGATCCCAATAATTTTCTTCTCGCGAACCGGAATCTTGTGACGCAGCATCCCGAGATCGTCAACAAGTTCAATGACGTGTTCGCGCAAGAGCTGCAATGGGCGGATACCCATCGCGATGAACTCGCCGAACTCATCCACGAGGCAAGCGGCGTCGATCTTGAATCCTTGCGTGTTGCCATGAAACGTTCCGCATTTACGGCCCTCCCGGTGTCCGAGGAAATCACCGCGAAGCAGCAGGCTGTTGCCGATCGTTTCTATAAAGCCGGATTGCTGCCAAAGCCCATTGCCGTGCGCGACATCGTTTGGAAATGGACGCCGGGCGCCTGAGGCTCGGTTCTTCGGTTTCAGTCTTTCCCTTCCGGCCAAGCGAGGACACGCAAGGACATGACCGATACGCCTTTGCCTTATTCGCCGGCCAATAGGCTTCAGCCGGTGGGACGGTTCAAACTCTCAAGCATCCTGGCGAAATCCGATGCGATTGCCTGGCTCGTCCCTGTCTTGTTGCTTGTCTTTTGGCAGGCTGCTTCCTCTCTTGGTTTTCTGGCGGCGTCGATCCTGCCCTCGCCAGCGGCGGTCGCGGCTGCCGGGTTGCGTTTGACGCTCTCGGGCGAACTCGCCGCCAATGTCTGGATCAGTTT
>DASQCU010000007.1:0-2374 GCA_035634575.1 Beijerinckia sp. | reverse complement strand
AGTTCCTCGTCGGTGAAACCGAAATAGGCCTTGCCGACCGGAATCAAATGCTCGCCGCGCCAGACGCCGAATGTATAATCTGAATAAAAGGACGAGCGCTTTCCGTGCCCGCGCTGCGCATACATGAGCACCGCATCGACGGTGAAAGGATCGCGTTTCCACTTGTACCAAAGACCCTTCGGGCGGCCTGGCACATAGATCGAATCGGCGCGTTTCAGCATGACGCCTTCGATCGCGTCCGCATCTTCAATCGCGCCATGGGAAGCGGGATTGAGCCGCGCCTTCGCCAGTTCCTCCCATGAAGTAAAGGCAATGAGCGGCGAAAGGTCGAGGCGGGGATTGTTGCTTGACGCGACGAAGGCCTCAAGCTGCCGCCGCCTTTCAACAAAAGGCAAGGGACGCAGATCCTCGCCCTTGAGACGCAAAAGATCATAGGCGCGAATATGGGCCGGAAAATCGGCGAGAAGCCGGGGCGAGACGGTTTTGCGGTTGAGCCTTTGCTGGAGAACCGAGAAAGCCTGTACGCGGCCTTCGCGCAATATCAGCAATTCGCCGTCAAGCGCGAAAGGGGTGCCGGGCATTTGCGCGAGCCATTCCATGAGATCGGGGAAGGCGGTGGAAATATCCTCGCCGGTGCGCGAAAAGAGCCGCATGGTGTTGTGTTCGCCCGCGACCGCCTGGACCCTTATGCCGTCCCACTTCCATTCGGCGCGAAATTCGGCGGGCGCGAGTTCGGCAAAATCCTTGGCCTCCACCGCATGAGCGAGCATGGCCGGATGAAAGGGCGCGGGATCGGAAGGGTCGGGCCTCCCCTCGTGGCCCTCGACCCAGGCGAAGAGATCGAGATAAGGGGGCTCAAGCCCGTGCCAGACTTCCTCGATGTCATTGGCGCTGATCGCGCCGCCGCTCAAATCCGCGACGGCTGTCTTGGCAAGTCTTGCCGAGACGCCGATGCGAAGCGCCCCGGTGATGAGTTTCAAAAGCGCCCAGCGGCCAGTCTCATTGAGCGCATCGAGCCAGGCAGCCAGCTGTCGCGGCAGATCGAGCTTGCCCGTCGTGCCAAGCGCCTCGACGACCTCCGAGAGCATGAGCGGCGCATGGTTGGTGGTAAGGTTGCGGCTATCATCGGGCGGGGCTGGCCAAAGCAGAGCGACGGTTTCCGAAAGATCGCCGACATAATCATAGGAAAGATCGAAAAGAACCGGATCGACCCGTTCCGCAATCAAGGCACGTATGAGGCCGGGCTTGGCATGTCGGAACGAAAGCGAGCCGGTGAGCGCGGCGAGCGCATAGCCGCGCTCGGGGTCTGGCGTGTTTTCAAAAAACGCGCGCATCAGGCGCAGCTTATTGTTGCGGGAAGGCTCATATCCGAGCCGGTCGAGAAGCTCGGCGAATTTGTTCACGGCCCCTCCTCTTTCGGCTCGGCTTCTTCGTCGCCATAGCCGATCAGATGCAAGGGTTCGGCGGCGATCCCTTCGCTCCTTGCCCAATGGACGAGAGCATCCGCCTCGCCATGAGTGACGAGGACCTGCCCGCACCTTGTCTCGCGGATCGTGGCGCAGAGCCCGTCCCAATCGGCATGATCGGAAATGACAAGGGGCAATTCGATACCGCGCTGCCGCGCCCGCGCGCGGACCCGCATCCAGCCGGAGGCGAAGGCTGCGACGGGATCGGGAAATTTGCGCGACCAAAGGTCCTGCAGAGCGGAGGGCGGACAGATGATGATTTCGCCGCCGAGTTTCGCCCGGTCATCTGCCGCGACCTTGCGGATTTCGCCCAGGTTGATGCCTTCGCTCAAGTAGAAATCAGTGAGTTTTTCCATCGCGCCGTGAAGATAGACCGGGCGCTCATAGCCGTGCTCACGCAAAAGCGCGATAATGCGCTGGGCCTTGCCAAGCGCATAGGCTCCGACGAGATGGGCGCGTTCGGGAAAAAGCGTGCAGGAGGTCAGAAGCTTGCCGATCTCGTCCCGGCTTCGCGCATGACGAAAGACCGGCAGGCCAAAGGTCGCCTCGGTCACGAAAATATCGCAAGGAACAGGCTCGAACGCGGTGCATGTAGGATCGCGCTCGCGCTTGTAATCGCCGGAAATGACGATGACCTGACCTGGCACAGCGAGCCTGATCTGCGCCGAACCAAGCACATGACCGGCGGGATGGAAACTTACCTCAACCTCGCCCAGCATAAGCTTTTCGCCATAGGCAATCGCCTGTGTGGCAGCGGCGAAGTCATCGCCGCATCGCAGCGCCATGATGGCGAGCGTTTCGCGTGTCGCGAGGACCTTCGCGTGCCCGGGCCGGGCATGGTCGGAATGGCCATGAGTAATGAGCGCGCGCGGCACGGGGCGCAGCGGATCGATATGAAAATCGCCCGC
>DASQCU010000006.1:0-1807 GCA_035634575.1 Beijerinckia sp. | reverse complement strand
TGCGAGGAAAGCACATGAGCGACAAGAACCAGCCTCCGGGTTTTGCCACGCTCGCGATCCATGCCGGGGCTTCGCCCGATCCCGCAACAGGCGCGCGGGCGACGCCGATTTATCAGACGACATCCTTCGTCTTCGAAGATGTCGATCATGCCGCCGCCTTGTTCGGGCTTGAGGCCTTCGGCAACATCTATTCGCGCATCACCAATCCGACCAATGCCGTGCTCGAGGAGCGGATCGCCGCGCTCGAAGGCGGAACGGCGGCTCTGGCGGTCGCTTCGGGACATGCGGCGCAGCTCATCGTTTTCCATGCCTTGATGCAGCCAGGCGAAGACATCATTGCCGCCAACAAGCTCTATGGCGGATCAATCAACCAGTTCAATCATTCCTTCAAGAATTTCGGCTGGGACGTGAAATGGGCAGATCCGGACCATCTCGAAAGTTTCGAGACGGCGATCGGCCCGAAAACAAAAGCCATCTTCATCGAATCGATCGCCAATCCGGGAGGGGTGATCATTGACATCGAGGCGGTTGCGGATATTGCCGGGCGAGCGGGGATTCCGCTCATCGTCGATAATACGCTGGCGACGCCCTATCTTATTCAGCCCTTCGAACATGGCGCCGATATTATCGTGCATTCGGCAACGAAATTTCTAGGCGGTCATGGCACAGCGATGGGCGGTCTCATTGTCGATGGCGGGACCTTCGATTGGCTGAAAGACGATCGCTATCCCATGCTGTCCAAGCCGCGCCCCGAATATGGCGGCATCATCCTTGCCGAAAGCTTCGGCAATTTTGGCTTCGCGACGGCTTGCCGCGTTCTGGGCCTGCGCGATCTCGGGCCCGCGCTCTCGCCGTTCAATGCGTTCCTGATTCTGAACGGAATCGAGACCTTGCCCTTGCGTATGCAGCGCCATTGCGAAAATGCGCAAGCGGTTGCCGAATATCTCGCGGGCCATCCCGCCGTGGACTGGGTGAGCTATCCGTCGCTCCGGGGCGACCATTATCATGCGCTTGCCAAAATCTATTGTCCGCTTGGCGCGGGTGGCGTTTTCACCTTCGGCTTGAAAGGCGGCTATGAGGCCGGCGTGGCGCTCGTCTCACGGCTGAAACTCTTCTCGCATGTTGCGAATGTCGGCGACACCCGCTCCCTCGTCATTCACCCGGCCTCGACCACGCATCGCCAGCTCAGCAATGAGCAAAAGATCGTGGCCGGTGCGGGTCCCGAGGTCATAAGGCTTTCGGTCGGGCTTGAGGATAAGCGGGATATTATCGCCGATCTCGATCAGGCTCTGTTGGGGTGATCCGGTTGGATCACCGGCCCTTGAAGCGTGTCCAGTAAAAGTGGAAACCGGTTTTGCGTCCGGACACGCGATAAAACAAAACTTTTAGAGCAAGATGACGATTCAACGATAAGTCATCTTGCTCGAACCAGAGCCTGCGCATGAGCGACGGCCATGCCGAGAACGATCATCGCGAAAGCCTGGTGCAATAGCCCCGCCCAAAGCGGGACGACAAGAACGAGCGTCACGATCCCGATCGTGGCTTGCGCGGCAACAAGCCCCGCCAAGGCGAATGCGCGTTTTGCCGCTCTGCCCGCCGTCAGCCGCCAAGTATAGAGGCCCTGACACAGCGCAAGCACCAAAAGCACATAAGCAACCAGCCGGTGCTGGAATTGCACCAGCAGCATGTTATCGACAAGATTGCGCCAGAGCGGCGTCAGCAGGGTCAGCTGCTCGACAGGCGGCACGAAATGCCCGTCCATCAGCGGCCAGGTGTTGAAGCTGCGTCCAGCCCGCAAGCCCGCCAC
>DASQCU010000005.1:0-1907 GCA_035634575.1 Beijerinckia sp. | reverse complement strand
AGGGTGACCGCGATCAACATTCCAGGCCAATGCGGGCGAAATCGCCGGCAGAGCGCGATGATCGCGATCGTCAAGAGGCTGACCGAGAGCGTGGCAATGTCGAGGCTCGGCCAGGCGGCTTGAAGTGCCGCAAGCTTCGGCAGGAGGGGACCTGGCTCCGGTCCGCTGAGCTTCAAGCCGAAGAGCTCCTTGAGCTGGCTCGCAAAAATAATGACCGCAATCCCTGCGGTAAAACCGACGGTGACGGGGTAGGGAATATATTTGATGAAAGTGCCGAGCCTCGCCAAACCGATCACGGCGAGGACGATACCCGACAAGAGAGTGGCGAGGATCAGTCCATCGAGGCCATGCTGCTGAACATTGGTCAAGACGAGGACGATGAAGGCCCCCGCCGGGCCGCCGATCTGGAACCGGCTGCCGCCCAGGGCCGAGACGAGAAAGCCTCCGATGATCGACGTGTAGAGGCCATGATCGGGCGTGACGCCGGATGCGATCGCGATAGCCATGGAGAGCGGCAAGGCGACAATCGAAACGGTCAGCCCCGCGATCACATCGGCGCGCAGGTCGGGGAAGCCATAGCCTTCCTTGAGAACGGTCAGAAGCTTAGGTGTGAATAAATCGATAAAACTTGGTTCTAGCCTTTGCGCTTGCATGGCTGCCTTCTGCTGCATGGTATACCGCCGTTCCTTCGGGGTAGGCGGTGCAACTCCGGTAAATCGCAATCGCGTCAGCGATTTACCGGAAACGAACCCTGAATCCTCAAGGATTCAGGGTATATGAAGATTCGATGCAGCAGTTTTTCCTTTCGCCAAGCTTTTGAAAAGGTGAAAATTCGAGATAGGAGCGAGGCGTGAACCGAGGCACGAATCGTCCCTCTCAAAGAATTGGCGGTCTCAAACTGCGCAAAAAATTTTCCGCGGTTTCAGATCTTTGCTTGCACGGATAGCCCGAAATGATCTATATGGGCGCATCATGCTTCTCATGACGGTTGTCTAATCACGATGATCGCTTTTTGAGGGTGGGTCCGGCCGGGCCCGCTCTTTTTTATTGCCGCCGCAGCATGTTTTGACGCGCCATGAAGCCGGATGACCGGCCGGAAATCGATTGGATTTGGATCGGTTAGGTTTGGATCTCGATACCAAAGCTCAGAACCAGGATTTGCCGGCGCAAACGCCGGATCGGCTCGATGAGCCTCGCTTCGTTGAAGAAACGGGGAGCGCCGCGCGCGTCGCGCGTATTGCGGTTCCAGTCCTCGCCGATCTCGGTTTCCGTCTGGTCCGGGTAAAGATCTCCGCCCAGAACGGAACGACCGTGCAGATCATGGCCGAGCGTCCGGATGGGACGATGACGGTCGATGATTGCGAGAAGGTCAGCGAGGCCCTGTCCCCGGTGCTCGACGTCGAAGATCCCGTGAAGCAAGCCTATCGGCTGGAAATTTCCTCGCCAGGAATCGATCGGCCTCTCGTGCGCGCCTCGGATTTCCGGCGCGCTTTGGCGCATGAGGCGCGCATCGAGATGGCAACCGGGATCGAGGGGCGCAAGCGTTTTCGCGGACTGATCGGGCCGGTCGAAGGCGAGGGCGCCTCGGCAAGTGTGAAACTCACCCGCAATGACGCAAAACCTGGGGAACCCATTGATGTTAGCCTCCTGCTGCGCGATATCAATGAGGCAAAACTCATTCTGACCGAAGACCTTATCCGCGAGTCGCTGCGCGCCGCCAAGGCAGCCCTCAAGGAGGAGGCTCACGGCGAGGAAGAGCCGGGCGCTCCGCAAGACGAGGAGCCAAGCGTGCCGAAGCGAGGGCCGGGACGTTTCGCCGCCCGCAATGTGACCAAGAGCAAGCCGCTTCTGCCTGCCGGCGTCAGATCGGAATTCAAAAAGGCCAAGACGGGCCGGCCGGAAGGGGG
>DASQCU010000004.1:0-5554 GCA_035634575.1 Beijerinckia sp. | reverse complement strand
GCCTCGGGCGGCGCGCGGATGCAGGAAGGCATGTTTTCGCTGATGCAAATGCCGCGCACGACCGTTGCTGTGCAGCGTCTACGCGCTGCAAAACTCCCCTATATCGTCGTCTTGACCAATCCGACAACGGGCGGCGTCACGGCCTCTTATGCCATGCTTGGCGACGTCCATATCGCGGAACCTGGCGCGGTGATCGGCTTTGCCGGCGCGCGCGTGATCGAGCAAACCATTCGCGAACGTCTGCCGGAAGGGTTCCAGCGGGCCGAATATTTGCAGGCGCATGGCATGGTGGACATGGTCGTATCGCGCCATGAGATGCGCAAGACACTCGCCCGCCTCTGTGCATTGCTGACGCAAGCGCCGCCCCCTGCGAAGGCTGCGGCCTGAACACGGCAGGATTAAAAAGCGCCATGGATTCCCTCGATGCGATCCTCGCCCGGCTTTATTCGCTGCACGAGAAGAAGATCGAGCTTTCACTCGGCCGGATCGAGCGTCTCCTCAAGGCGCTCGGCTCGCCCGAACTCAAGCTTCCCCCGGTCATTCATGTCGCTGGAACCAATGGCAAGGGCTCGACCGTCGCCTTCCTGCGCGCCATTCTGGAGGCGGCGGGCAAGCGCGTTCATGTCTATACTTCGCCCCATCTCGTGCGTTTTCACGAGCGCATCAGGCTGGGCGCCGAGGGCGGCGGGAAGCTTGTCGGCGATGCCGAGCTTTTCGCTGCGCTCTCCGAATGCGAAAAAATCAACAATGGCGCGCCGATCACTTTTTTCGAAGCCACGACGGCGGCCGCGTTCAAACTCTTTTCCGAACATCCGGCAGATTATCTGCTGCTGGAAGTGGGCCTCGGCGGCCGATTCGATACAACGAATGTCGTGGCAAAGCCGAAAGCCACCATCATCACGCCGATCTCGATCGACCATCCCGAATTTCTCGGGACAACGATCGAAGAAATCGCGCTCGCCAAGGCTGGCATATTCAAACCCGGCGCGCCCGCGATTTTGGGCCTCCAGCGCGCGGAAGCCCTGGCTGTCCTCGAACGTGAAGCGGAGCGTGTCGGCGCGCCTCTGATCATCGCCGGACAAGACTTTCTTGCGCGCGAAGAACATGGACGCCTGATTTTTGAGGATACGCGCGGTCTCATCGATCTGCCCCTGCCGCGTCTTCCCGGCCGCCATCAGCATGAAAATGCCGCAACCGCGATCGCGGCCTTGCGCCATATCGAGCCCGATCTCGCGGCCAAAACCTTCGAGCGCGGCCTCGCCCAAGTCGAATGGCCGGCAAGGTTGCAGAATCTCACAAAGGGACACGTCCTGGCACTTGCGCCCGAGGGTGCCGAGATCTGGCTCGACGGCGGCCATAATGAAGATTGCGGAAGGGTGCTCGGCCAGGCCATGGCGGATTTCGAAGAGAAGATGCCGAGGCCCCTTGTGCTCATCTGCGGCACGCTTGCGACAAAGGATACGGGCGCCTTCTTGCGGGCCTTCAAGGGCCTTGCCCAGCAGGTTTTGGCGGTGCCTGTCAGTGGCGATTATGGAAGACCGGCGCGTGATGTCGCAGCCGCCGCCGACGCAGCGGGCCTGCGAGCCGCCGCCTGCGAGAGCGTCGAATCAGCCTTGACGTTTCTGGCGGCGCATGACTGGCGCGTGCCGCCGCGCATTCTGATCACCGGCAGCCTTTATCTCGCAGGCGAGGTGCTGGCCTTCAACGGTACGCCGCCGGAATAGAGGCCAGAAAGGCCGCTCGAATCTCACACCTTATACCAAGAGTCGCAAAGAGTCGCAAATGGCGGCGCAGGCCAAACTGCAGCGCCTCGGCTCCGAGCTGCCGATCATGCGGAACACATCTTGAAGGAGCGCGTTCAACCTCGTCGCTCAATTTCGGCAGCAACCAAATTCGCCTGCAAAAGGAGCGTTGCCGGAAATTCGAGAGTGGCACGAACGGTATGCTTCATGACCGTCGGTATAAACTCATAGGAGGAGGAACGCCATGATCGCAGAATTGAGAAAAACGAACTTCGTATTAGCCTGGTTTGTTTTCGTCGTCGCGGCTTTACTGCTTCTGCCGGGCGTCTCTGTTGCTCAACAAGATGCCATGGCGCAGAAAGTACAGACCGCCATACAGCTATTGAAGGCAAAGGCTGACCAATTGGGGCAGCCGAAAATCGAGGGGAAATCTGCCGCTGCAGGCGAACAGGTGCCTGCCATTTATTTTGGCCGGACCCAGATGAATAATAACCTCGACTTGGTTGATGATGTCCAGAAACAAACAGGGGCGGTGGCCACGATCTTCGTGAAAAATGGCGATCAATTTGTCCGCGTGGCCACGAACGTAAAAAAAGATGACGGTTCACGAGCCGTCGGAACCATTCTCGATCCCAAAGGCAAGGCGATCGAGTCCATCCGGAAAAATGAAGCCTACCATGGCGAGGCCGACATCCTGGGCAAAGCTTACGTGACGGCTTATGAGCCCATTCGGGACGCCGACAAGAACGTCATCGGGATCTATTTCGTCGGTTATCAGAAGGGCCAATAGCACCCGCAGGCGCGGCCCTGACAGTTAATCTTAGCTTTAGGGCCGTGCCCCCCACCCTGCGCGACGCCGAGGAAGAGCTCAGCCAAGCCGCCAGTGCTCAGCTGCCATCATATTCGGCCCAGCAATCCGCTGTCTCATAGACAATGACCTTCGCAAGCTGCGGCAGGGCTTTCCTGGTCCGGTCCCAGATCCAGATTGCGATATTTTCGG
The DNA here is from genome assembly GCA_035634575.1 of Beijerinckia sp. Classification (GTDB taxonomy): domain Bacteria; phylum Pseudomonadota; class Alphaproteobacteria; order Rhizobiales; family Beijerinckiaceae; genus Beijerinckia. Next base: position 2,812 of record DASQCU010000004.1, on the reverse strand, counting down.
CTGTCGGATTTGCCAACCCTTCGATCTCGTTCAAATAATGATGATCGAGCCGGGCCAGGAGCGGGCCGAAGGCTGTCTCGATGTCGAAGAAATCGATGACGAAACCGGTCTCCGGATCGACCGGCCCCTCGATCCGCAATTCGACACGATAGGAATGGCCGTGCAGCTGATAGCAGCGATGCTTTTCATGAACCTTTGGAAGCCGGTGCGCCGCCTCGAAGCTGAAGGCTTGGGTGATTTTCATGGAATACCGATAAACTTGTGGGTCTGGAGGCTGAGCCGCCAGCGCGGATGGCTAAGACAATAGGCGACGGCCGCGGCCGTATTCGCGGCGAGATCCTTGCTGTCCATGGGCTGGAGCCAGAAATGGTTAAAGGCAAGATCGGAAAATATCTCCGGGTCCAGCCCCTCCTGCGGATAGACGAGTTTCAATTCGGCGCCATGCGTGGCAACGAGGGGCGCGCCAGCTTTGGGACTGACGCAAACCCAGTCCAGTCCGCCGGGCGGCTTGAGCGTCCCATTGGTCTCGACTGCAATCTCGAAGCCATGAGCGTGGACGGCATCGATCAGCGCCCTGTCGAGCTGAAGCAAGGGCTCGCCACCGGTAAAAACGACGAAACGGTCCGCCTCACCACCACCCCAGACCTTCTTGATGGCTGCGGCCAGCGCCTGCGCCTCAGGATAGCGGCCGCCATTCTCGCCATCGGTGCCAATGAAATCCGTATCGCAAAAGCGGCAGCGTGCCGTCGCTCGATCTTCCTCGCGGCCCGACCAGAGATTGCACCCGGCAAAGCGGCAAAATACTGCGGCCCGGCCTGTCTGGGCGCCCTCCCCCTGAAGCGTCAGGAAAATCTCCTTGACCGAATATTTGCTCATGCCGATTTCCTCTTAGCCCCCGCCATTCAAGCAAAAAGGACCTCTTGCGAGGTCCTTTGCAAAGAAGCGCAGAGCCTGAAATCGATCAGAGCGCGTCCGCAATCCATTTTTTCAGCTCGCCTTTTGGCGCGGCGCCAATCTTGGACGTGGCCATCTTGCCACCCTTGAAGATCATCAGCGTGGGGATGGTGCGAATCCCGTAAGCCCCTGCAACACCGGGGTTTTCATCGACATTGAGCTTGACGATCTTGACCTGGCCTTCCAATTCGTCGGAGATTTCCTCCAGAGCCGGTCCAATCATCTTGCAGGGGCCGCACCACTCGGCCCAGAAGTCGACTACCACCGGGCCGCTGGCCCCGACCACATCGGACCGGAAGGTGGCATCTGTTACTTTAACGGTGGCCATCGTTGCCTCACGCCTTTTCAGGGAAACGGGAACACTCCCGCTTGTAAAATTGTATTGCAAAGTAAGAAGACCGCCGCGCTGCGTCAAGCCGTGCATTGCACCAAGCTTGTTTTCCGCAAGGCTTTGAACCAGACAAGCTCTTATATCTCCTGAGATCCGTGCAGTTCAGGATTCTTTCGCGCCAAAACCGGGAAATTTTCGAGCGCGCGATCGAGATCCGCTTCGTCCAGGAAAACCGCCTCGGGACCGGATGTCCAGATCAGCAACATGCGCATATGTTTTTGCGGCCAGAGCGGAGCCAGCACCGCGCGATAGAGCGCCATCTGCGTCAGATAATTTTCAGGAATATCCTTGCCAGCATGAACCATTCCGGTCTTGTAGTCGGCGACGAGAACCTCTGTCTCAGTCTCGCCGATTCGATCGACCTGCCCGGCAACCGCGATCGCTTGACCCAGCGGGAGCATCACTTTGCCGCAGATTGCGGTTTCGGCCTTGGACAAGGGACCGAAGAGCTCGGCGAGCGCAGGCATGGCGATGACGCCCAAAGCCTGATCGAGCAGTGCTTCCCGCGCGTCTTCGTCGAATTCGGTGGCGCGGGCCGCGAGGAAGGCGAGCCCGGCCTGTCGCCTGTGCTCGGCTGCGACGTCAGGCAGATATTGCAGCAGGACATGCACCAGCCGGCCTTTGCGCAAAGCCTCGCGATGGAGCGGCGCAAGCGCTCGCTCATCGGGCCGATCGGCGGCGGCAAGCGCGCTCGAAGGCCGGACAGGCGGTTGCGCTTGCGCTTCGAACGAAGCCTTGCGCAGCAGCCATTCAGGCAGCGAGGGCGCCTTATCATTGGCAGAAGGAGATGGTGCATCGGCCGGGAGCACGCAAGATCCCGGCGAAACGCGCCGCAGGATCGTCTCCTGCCTGTCCCAGAATGCCTCGTGCGTTTCCATCCCGGCTTGCGCCAAAGCCGCTTCGATCATTTTGTTCCATGAGCCCTCGCCCGGGCCCTTCGCGCCGTGAAAGCCTGCGATATAAAGTCGCTCTTCGGCACGCGTCAGGGCAACGTAAAGCAGGCGCCTGTGTTCATCGGCTTCCGCCTCGCGCGCCTTGAGTCGGGCGGCTTCGACAGCTGCGCAGTCGAGCGCCATTTTCGGCGACCAGGCAATCACCGCCACGCCCGAAGGATCCGCGTCGAGCGCGAAGATTTTTGGATCATGAGCCCCAGACGCCTTGGTGCAAGTGTCTGGAAGAAAGACGATTTTTGCTTCGAGGCCCTTGGCCGCGTGAACGGTCATGACGCGCACGACATCGGCGCCGGTTTCCATGTCGCGGCGGATCGACAGATCGAGGCCTTCGAGACTGCCGAGGAAAGTCACGAGCGAAGGCGCCGCCTCGTGCTCATGGTTCAAGGCAAGGTTCAAGAATTCATCAATAGCATCGGCGGCCTCAGGTCCAAGGCGGGCTTCCATGTCGCGCCGTCCGCCATCTGGTCCCAGCAATTGCGCGTAGAACGCAAAGGGCGTCAGGGCGGCGCGTTCG
>DASQCU010000003.1:0-10171 GCA_035634575.1 Beijerinckia sp. | reverse complement strand
GGCGAGAATGATGCGGTCTTGAACGTGATCAAGACCTTCAACCTCACGGACGACCATATTGTTTCCATGGTGATCGATCTGCCCAAGGAAACCTTCGAGAAGCTCGGCCTGAAGCCCGGTGAAGCTGGCCCCTACAAAGAGGTCGATTGATCTCATTCATTTCGGTGTGCCGTCTCGAATTTCCGGCGAAGGATTGGAGGAAATTCGTGATTGGCCTCAACTTCATGATCGTTGGTAGGACCGTCATTGCGAGCGAAGCGAAGCAATCCAACCGACATCTTATGGATTGCTTCGTCGCTGCGCTCCTCGCAATGACGAGTCCCAGTGTTGGGTTCTGGTCAAAGAAACTTGGTCTAAGTCCCGAGTTGGCCAGGGCTTTACGCAAGAGCGTTCCCAAACAGGAAACGCTCTTGCGCTGCGATTTGCGCGAATATCAGCCGTTAATGGTCTTGAACTCGGACACCACGAAGTCAAAAAACTTGGCGATGTCGTAGGTGTAGCCCTTTTCCTTGAACCTGTTGTTTTGCACCGTATAGCTGCCGAGCGCTTTCTGCGTTTCCTTGTCGATGAACAGGATCTCGAAGCTGCCATTGGCCAGATCGTCGAGAGTAAAGGCCTCGATCTGTTTGCCGCCAACGTCAAATTCTGTTCTGGGTAAAGTAGCCACGTTTGGTCTCCACGTGCAGGAATGTAAAGCACGTGCGACATACACTAGCTCCGCGTCATATGCCAGCCTTTAGCTTTGCCGCTGCGAGCAGAGCGCGCCTTTTCTTTTACTTTTTTCCTTCAGTAGGCGCGTCTTCATCCGCGAAGACTTCGACATTGAGCTTTTGCAGCAAGGCGCCAGGCTGCTGGATCAGGCCGAGATCGGCGACGCTCAGGCCCGAAGGGGCAACCGCGACGAGGCGCAAGCTCTTCGGATCGGCGACGAATTTTGCCAGGGCAGCTCCGATTGCTTTCGCCGCGGGTCCGTTGTCGAGCATGACCGGGAGGATAAGAGAGGCGGCTGTCGCGTAGGTCTGCTGCATATCGGCAATGCTGCGATCCTGGTTCGCCGCCTGCGCGGCGAGGGTCTTTTCGAAAAGGCCCGCGTTCTCGACCCGCAGGTCGATCCTCTTCAAGACGGCGCCGAGCGCCGCCGCCTGAGCTATGTTGGGATCGGGGGACATGACCTCTTTCGTCACATTGTCAAGATGCGCGGCAATCTTGACGGTCCCCATATCGGCGCCGCTGAGTGAAATATTCGAAAGCGTAAGCTCCTGCGCCTTCGCGTTGAACGTGAGGGCGAGTTCGCTCGAAAGATCGAGCTTCGCATAGCCGAGCGCGGCTATGTCTTTCAGCGTATTATCTTCGGTATGGATAAGATCGAAGCTGAGGTGATCAATGGCGGCATTGAGCTGTGTTGGGATACCGTCGCCCTGGTTTGATCCCTTGAGGTCAAATCGAGCGAGACCGAAAGCAATGCTTGGGTTCAGCGCGCCTTCGTCCGTCTTGTGCTCCGGCACGTTGACATCGAGCTTCGTCAAGGCAATGGACTCGACGTTGGGTATCGCCGAGGCATTTGCGCTGATTGGATGATTTGTCGCGACATTGGCGAGCGCGGCGCGCGCCGTCTGGAAATCGAGACCGCGAAGGGTGAGACCGCTGAGATCGATCTTTGAGGCTTCGGCCTGGAGCACCAGTCCTTCGAGGCTGATTTCACCGAATTTGAACCCCTCGTAATGCGAGATCAACGCCCGGGCGAGGGCAATCCGGACGGGATGATCGTCACTGACCATGGTCAGTTTCAGGTCATTGGCCTCGATCCCGCCTATATCGAAAGAGTCCAAAAGGTCGCTGAGGAAGCCCGCCAAAACCGGCCCTTCTTGCGCGCCGGGCTTCTCACCCTGTTCCGGGCTGCTTGTGCCTCGCCCCGCGCCCGGCGGGACGCTGAGAGCGCGTGCCTTGATGTCGTGGCCAGACAGGGATTTGATGTTGATCTCGGCGTGACTTTTTGCATTCGCCAGAGTGAAGCCATCGACCGTAAAGGACTCGTAGAGAGGTTTCTTCGGTTCGGATGGATCTTTTCTCGTCTCGGTCATGACTCGCGCGGCGAGCACGAGGTCGAGCGCTTTCGCGCTCATGCGCCCATAAGCGCCGGATATGTCGCCGTCTGGCCCGCCGTTGATCGTGAAACTCACGCCATTCGCGCTGGCGACCCCGGCTTTTCCATTGACGACATCGCCGAGCGTCACGTCACGATAGATGATAGTCTGGGTGGCCGCGCCCTGTTTCGTTTCGACGATAATTTCGGGAGCCGTGAGTGCCCTGGCGGTGAGTTTGGCGAGCCGGTCGGCCAAGGGCGCCGTGTTGGCGCGATCAAAAAGCGCGCGGAGGTCCGCGTCGGACAGGGAGGTGCCGGAAAGGTCGATCCGCTTGATCCGGTAAGTCGTTAAACCCGCCTCGATCGTTACATTTTCGGCGCCTGCTTTTCCCGCTTGCGCCTGCGCTGGCGTCACGAAACTGAAGAGAGGGTTGGGCGCGGCGAGCGTGAGCGAACCAATATGGACACTGAGCCCCGGCGCCTGCCAGGCAAGGCCTTTCAGGTGCGTCTCGCCACGCCAGGGCCGGGCGTTGATTTCCGCCGCGCTCAACGAGCCGCTCTTTGCCGCGATCCGGCTGAAACTGACTTCCGCGGCACGGTCGGCCGCGAGATTGCCCGCAACCGCGCCGAGGGCGGTAACGCCCAGCAAACTGGCGCCGATAAGACCGGCTTTGCGTCGCATATGAGCCTCGCGATTCGCGAAAAGAAATGACGTGCGGATGGAAGTCCATGTTTGGCGCAAAGCGCAAGCTCATTTGAACGCCAGATCATCGCCAGATTGCGGCGAACTTCGATCGAGGGGAGGCCGCGTTGAAAATGCGCCTCATGAATCCGCAGATTTCATCGGCAGAGGAAAGCTTAAAGGTTATTCTTTAGGCAAAGCTTATTGGCGGCAAAACTGTCGTTATTTCAGAGAGGTGTATTTTGAAGGGCAGGCCCAAGCCGACCCGGTGGCCCTGAGTGCAATCTTTCCAAGCAAGAATGCGGTGGTCCGGCATTTTTGCTTGGAGTCTTGATCTTCACATCATTTTGATCCGAAGCCGGGCTTCGGATCGCCAAAATAATACCAAGGATCGCAAAAGGCGTTCCTTGGTTCCTTTCTCGAATTTTCGTTTTTCAAAGGGTTGGCGAAAATTCGAGAGCGGCACCACAGGTCATTCAATGACCTGTGGTATAAAGCGTCAAAATGACAATTGCCGAGGCTCTGTCAGACCGCGAAGCTCGAACCGCAGCCGCAGGAGGCGGTGGCTGCCGGATTGGAAATCTTGAACATGCGGCCCATCAGATCGTCGATGAAGTCGATCTGGCAGCCGCGCAGATATTCGAGCGAGATCTGATCGACCAGGACGGTTGCGCCATCGCGTTCGAGCACGAGATCGTCAGCCTCCCGCTCGGTGACGATAGTATAAGTATAGGTGAAGCCCGAGCATCCGCCGCCATCGACGCCGACGCGCAAAACCGATCCAGGCGCCTCGGTTTTCATGATTTCCACGACACGCCTTGCGGCATTTTCTGTCAATGTAACGGGGGCTTCGACTGCGACTTCGCTCATCTTGAGAACCTCGAATTATTTCCGTGGGGAGCAGCACAGCAAATGAGCGCGCTTGCTTCGCCTTCAAATAGGTAAGATACGTCGCAAAGCTTTCGACTGCAATGAGTCATATACTTCCGTTTGAAGGAAAAGACGGCGTAACTTCAGGCATATCGCTCGCAAATTAAGCGATCGGTAGGGCAAGGAACCATCAAAAACTTCAGAAAATAAACTATACCATGGGCTGCCAGAAGCGACCTATTGATCAGCCGGCACAGTTGGATATTCATGCAAGCCTTCACTTTTTCACCAGCGCGCGCGCCTTATGCGGCCATTGCGGCAAAAAGCCGCGGCCGTCTCATCGCTGAGCCCGCCTCGCCGACCCGTTCCGAGTTCCAGCGCGATCGCGACCGGATCATTCATTCCGCCGCATTCCGGCGGCTCGCCCATAAGACCCAGGTCTTTGTGCCGCATGAAGGGGATCACTTCCGCACGCGGCTCACCCATTCGATCGAGGTTGGCCAGATTGCCCGTGCGCTTTCGCGCGCGCTCGGCCTCGACGACGATCTCGCCGAGGCGCTGGCCCTTTCCCATGATCTTGGCCACACGCCTTTCGGCCATACCGGCGAGGATGTGCTGGACGAGCTCATGCTTCCTTACGGGGGCTTCGACCATAATGCCCAGGCCCTGCGCGTCGTCACCAAGCTCGAACGCCGCTATGCCGGTTTCGACGGTCTCAACCTGACGTTCGAGACTCTGGAGGGTCTTGTCAAGCATAATGGGCCATTGCTTGAAGCCGATGGCACACCCGTCCCGCGCTATGCCAAGCGTGGCCTCCCGGCGGTGCTCATCGAATATGATGCCGCGCAAAACCTTGATCTCTCGACCTTTGCGAGCGCCGAGGCGCAGGCTGCCGCGCTTGCCGATGACATTGCATATGATGCGCATGATATAGATGATGGCCTTCGGGCGGGAATTATCACCTTCCAGCAGATTTCCGAGGTCGATTTTCTGCGCGATATCGGCAGCGAGATCGAATCGCTTTATCCGGGTCTTGAGCCTGCGCGCACCATTCATGAGCTGGTGCGCCGCCTCATCACCCACATGATCGAGGATGCGATCGAGGAGAGCAAGCGCGGGATCGTGGCCTCGGGCGTTGCGAGCATCGACGATGTGCGGGCCCAGAAAGCGCCGCTGATCGCCTTTTCCGAGGCGACAAGCAGCGTGGACAAGATGGTGAAAAGCTTTCTGTTTCAGAATATGTACCGGCATCAGCGCCTGACCAATGTCCGGGTCCAGGCGGCTGAAGTCATCTATCGCCTGTTCCCGCGCTTTTTCGAAAAGCCGGAGCTGATGCCTGCCGAATGGGCAGAGGCCGCTGCGAGGGTTGGGGGCGATGAAGCGCGCCGCGCGCGCCTTGTGTGCGATTATATCGCGGGAATGACGGATCGCTTCGCGATCGCCGAGCATCGCCGTCTCTTTGACGAAGCGCCCGAATTAAGCTAGGCGCGGCAGCTTCTTCCTCAAATCCCGCCTGCTTATTTGATCGAGTGACTTAAAATGAATATTTTTGCCGAGTTTCACGACCGTATCGCCACGATCCTGCAAGGGATAGCGCAAAGCGGCCGTCTGCCGGCCGATCTCGATTTGAGCCGTTTCGTCGTGGAGCCGCCGCGCGATCCTTCCCATGGCGATCTCGCGGCCAATGCCGCGATGGTCTATGCCAAGGAGGCCAAGGCGGCTTTCGCCAATCCGCGCCAGCTCGCAGTGGAAATTGCCGCCGCCCTGGCCGACGACCCTGATGTTGCCGAAGCGGAGGTGGCAGGACCGGGATTCATCAATATTCGCCTGAAGCCCGCGGTCTTCGGCAAGATTTTGCGCGCGGTCTTGGAAAAGGGGGAGGATTTCGCCCGTCCAGTGGGAGGACGGGCCAAAAATCATCATAAAATCAATGTCGAATATGTCTCGGCCAATCCGACCGGACCGATGCACGTGGGGCATGGGCGCGGCGCGGTGTTCGGCGATGCGCTGGCGAATCTGATCGCCTTTGCGGGCCATTCGGTCACCCGCGAATATTATATCAATGATGCGGGCGCGCAGGTCGATGTCTTGGCCCGTTCCGCCCATCTTCGCTATCGCGAGGCGCTGGGCGAGGAGATTGGCGCAATTCCCGAGGGCCTCTATCCCGGCGATTATCTCAAAGCGGTCGGCGCCGATCTTGCGGCAAAATATGGCGACCGATTCGTCGGCCGGCCCGAGGAAGACTGGCTGGAAGAGGTGCGGGTCGCAGCCATAGACGGCATGATGGAGATGATCCGTGCGGATCTCGCCGCGATCAACATCACGCATGAAGTCTTTTTTTCGGAACGTTCGCTGACGCGCGGCGAATCCGGCGATCAGGTCAAGGCGGCGATCGATGATCTTCGCGCACGGGGCATTGTCTATGAAGGGCGCTTGCCGCCGCCAAAGGGCCAGCCGGTCGAGGATTGGGAAGACCGCGAACAGGTTTTGTTCAGATCAACCGATTTCGGCGATGATGTCGATCGGCCTTTAATGAAATCGGACGGGTCCTATACTTATTTTGCCTCCGACATTGCTTATCACAAGGCAAAGATCGATCGCGGTTATGATATTTTGATCGATGTCTGGGGCGCCGATCATGGCGGCTATGTCAAGAGAATGGAGGCCGCGGTCAAAGCGCTTTCGGCGGGCAAAATCGAACTCGACGTCAAGCTGTGTCAGCTCGTGAAGCTGATGCGCAATGGCGAACCGGTGAAAATGTCGAAACGCGCCGGGGAATTCGTCACCTTGCGTGATGTCGTAGATGAAGTTGGCGTCGATGCCGTCCGCTTCATGCTGCTGTTTCGCAAGAATGACGCGGCCTTGGAATTCGACCTTACCAAAGTGATCGAACAATCCAAGGATAACCCGGTATTTTACGTGCAATATGCCCATGCGCGGGCAAAATCCGCGCTGCGCCAGGGTGTTGCGACGATTGCCGGACTTGATCTGTCAACCGCGGCTTTGGTTGACGCGGACCTTACCTTGCTGGAGGATGAAGGAGAGCTTCAGCTTATCAAGCTCATCGCGCAATTCCCCAGGGTTGTAGAGGCGGCAGCTTTCGCGCATGAGCCGCATCGGGTCGCGTTTTATTTGCACGATTTGGCGTCAAATTTGCATTCACACTGGACTCGGGGCAAAGATCAGCCACAATTACGATTTGTTAATGAAGAAAGACGAGCTTTAACCACAGCTAGGCTTGCATTGGTGAGAGCACTAGCGTCAGTACTCGCGACAGGACTGGGGATTCTGGGCGTGAATGCACCGGAGGAAATGCGCTAAGCATCATTTCCGAAAAGTGGAGACCGGTTTTCGGATAAAAATAATGCGAAAACGGGATCTAAGCAGGATTTCGTTGGCGAACCAGCGAAAATTCTGCTGAGGACGGCGGGTCTGACCTAATTGCACCAAATTTTTCGCATTATTCAACGCCGTTCCGAGGGAACAGCCAGCGGCATTTTCGTAGATCGCCTTTGTCATTGCGCGATTTGCCAGAAATGAAGGCTGAATTCCTGCGGGTTCTAGGCCTTATCAACGATCTGCCATTATGATCGTTGATATAGCGCCGTTTTGTGAAGGAATGACGGCAAAGCTTAAGGCAATTTGTCCTTAAGTTTAAGCGATTTTTTGGAATGGAGCCGGAAATCCCGTCCTCGAGCGGCAAACTGCAAAGGCAATGATGTTGGTTCAGGCGGAAGGCGCGACCTTACGTCATTGCGACAGGAGGTTTAGGAAGCATGAGCGAGCCTGTTGCGAAGCGGCGCCCTATGATCGATCTGGAGGAGTTCGAGAGGCGGCTGCGCCAGCCAGCCTCCCCGGCCCGGACGGACGGGGATCCTCTGGCCGAACTCGCCCGCCTTGGCGGCGGGCAGGAAGACCCTTACAAAAATATGTTTCAGCCGCTCAGCGAGTCTGCACCGGCGCCTCAGGAAGAATGGCTGCCTTCCTTCCCGGCGCAGGCTTCGCCCCATGATCACCACGGGCGCGCTTTCGGCGGCGATTTCGCTGCGATCGAGGCTGGCTTGCGTTCTTCGCTGCCGCCCGACGCCTTGCACGCGGCGGACGAGCATCTGGATGCGAACTTCTTTGCCGGGGAACAGGAAACCGGTCATTGGCACGATGAACATGATGACCACTTCTCGCAGTCGGAATTTCCTGGCGAAGAAACCCGGCCACGGCGGCCGTTCTATATCATGGCGGCGATCATAGCGGTTGGGCTGACCGGCATAGGCGTAAGCTTTGCCTTCAAGAATAGCAGTTCCGGCTCGCATGAAATCGCCACGATCAAGGCGGCGGGCGGTCCGACCAAGATCCAGCCTGAAACGGAGAGGGAAAGCGACGTTCCGAGCCAGGCCGCGTCCATCCTCGACAAAGCGCCGCAACCGGCGAAGGTGGCGCTCGTCGATCATGCCGAACAGCCGGTGGACCTGTCGCAAGCCCAGGAGCGCCAGCCCCGCGTCGTGCCGTTGAGCGGGGCAGGGGCCGCGAGCGTTCCGGTGCCACCACCACCGCCTGCGCAATCGCAAGGGCAGGCGCTGTCATCCCAGACCCAAGCCTCTGCTCAGACGGAGCCGCTCAGCATTGCTTCCTTGATCGAGCCCAAAAAGGTCAAGACGGTCTCGGTGCGGCCGGATGGGACCCTTTTGCCCAATGATACGCCGCCGCCCGTTCAGTCCTCTGTCGCTCCTCTTCCGGTTCCGCGTCCGCCTGTCGCCTCAGCGGCAACGCCCAAGCCGGCAACGCCGAAATCCACCGCGCGTGTGGCGACGACGCCGAGGGAACCCGCGCCGATCGATGCCACCAACCAGCCAATGCAGCTTGGCGGTGCGGCCAAGCCTGCAGCCGCGGCAAAACCCGTGCAGGTTGCCGAAGCCCAGACCGGCGCGCCCGATGCCGCCGGTGGCGCGGGAGCCTATTCCGTGCAACTCGCCGCGCCGCCTTCCGAGGAGGAGGCACGCGCGGCACAGGTGAAGCTGTTAAAGCAATATTCCGGTGTCTTGTCGAGCTACCACACCTCGATTCGGAAGGCAGTGGCCGGCGATAAGACCGTTTATAGGGTCCGCGTGGGTGGCCTTTCGCATGACGAAGCGACCGGCCTGTGCCAGAAGCTCCAGAGCAGCGGCGGCAATTGCTTCGTCGCGAAAAACTGACATTGATTTCCGGTTGATCCGTTCACGCAGCCAACCGGAAATGGGCTCCTGATCTTGCTCCAGGTCAGGATTGTCATCTATTTATACCAAGGATCGCAAAAGGCGATTCTTGGTTCCTTTTTCGAATTTTTGCCTTTTCTTTAGCGCTGAGCCGAAACTTCGAGAGTGGAACCACAGGTCATTCTTTATGACCTGTGGTATTTGCCGCCTCTCGTAAGCAAAACCGGACACTACTTTTGCTGGACACGTTCCAGGCTTGCGATCCCGGCGTAGCCGGGTCAGAGTTCGGCGACGGAATTGAGATTCGCGCTGGATGGCGGGGAGCATGAGTCTTTGGATTTGCCTTTCGAACAGGAAGCAAGCGAGGCCGAGGCCTCCTTCATGGTCGATGTCGACGGGTTCGAAGGTCCGCTCGACCTCCTGCTCGAACTTGCCCGCCGGCAGAAAGTGGATCTGCACAAGATTTCGGTTCTGGCACTAACCGAGCAATATCTCAGCTTCATCGAGGCAGCGCGCAGCTTGCGCCTCGAACTCGCCGCAGATTATCTCGTGATGGCGGCCTGGCTCGCCTATCTGAAATCAAGGCTTTTGCTGCCGCAGGTCAGCAAGGAGGAAGAGCCTGTCGCGGCAGATCTTGCCGAGGCATTGCAGATGCGCCTGCGGCGGCTTGAGGCCATTCGCGCCGCAGCCGATCACCTCCTCAACCGGCCCCGTCTTGGGCGCGACATGTTCGCGCGCGGCCAGCCGGAGATGATCGAAGGCAAAAGTCCCGCGTCGCAATGGCAGGCGAGCCTTTACGATTTGCTTTCTGCCTATGCGAGCCGACGGCAAAAAAGCCTTGCCCAGCATTACACGCTGAAGCAGCGTATCGTCTGGTCGCTTCCCGAGGCGAGAGCGGAGCTCGAAAAGCTCATCGGCCATGCGGTGGAGTGGAGCGAACTCGACGCCTATCTCATTCACTATTGCACATCGCCCGAAATGCGCCGCACCGTGCGGGCTTCGGCGCTCTCAGCCTCGCTCGAAATGGCGCGCGAGGGGCTGATCTCCATCCGGCAGGACGAGCCTTTCGCGCCGATCTTCATCAAGAGCGCGGCAACGCCCGCCAAAACCGGACCGCGCGCCGTGGATGGCTGATACCAAGAGTCGCAATGGGCGACTCTTGGTTCCTTTCTCGAATTTCCGCCTTTTCGAAGGGTTGGCGGAAATTCGAGAGTGTCACCGACGGTCATTCTTTATGACCGTTGGTATGACATGGCCATTTGAGAACTATGTGAGGAGCTTTCGATTGCCTGGAATTGCCAGACTTTTTCCGCAACAGGCGGCCGGTGAGGGCACCCAGGACGGACT
>DASQCU010000002.1:0-8346 GCA_035634575.1 Beijerinckia sp. | reverse complement strand
ATCAATCTCGCGATCCAGGATGCGATTGCCACCGCCAATCTTCTGGGCGAGCCGCTGGCCCAGGCGGGAAAATTATCCGACGCGGATCTGGCCAAGGTTCAGGCCCGGCGCGAATGGCCAGCCAAGGTGACGCAGAACCTGCAGCTCTTCATCCAGAAGAATGTGATTTCACGGGTTCTCGGCAAATCGACGAAGCTCGAACCGCCATGGTTCATTCGCCTGTTCATCCATGTCCCAGCCTTGCGGCGGCTGCCCGCCCGCATCATCGGTCTTGGGGTGAGGCCCGAACGCGTCACCACCCCCGCGCGGATCTCCGCGACGGTGCGGCGAGATTAAAACCGGCGCCCTCCTGTGCGAGGTTTTGTCGATCCGCGAAGGAAAATATTTCCTCTTATGCCCGGTTATTTTCAAAAAATATTCGCTCAAATGGGGTTTTAACGTTTTAATACCAACGGTCATAGAGAATGACCGTTGGTATAAACCGCTGACAGTGCTTCGCTTTGATCGCGGCAGCCGGCTGGACCCGACGCGTATGGTTTCCCTGGAGCAGACGGATCTTCATCCCCCGCGAAAATTCACCATACCTTCACGTTGGCGCGCGCTCGTGCGCCGCAACGAGCTCGGGCTCATCCTTCTGGGACTTTTGGTTGGCGCCAGCGCAGGGGCTTTTGTTGCCTGCGTGTTTTTGAGCGCGGGCCTGCTGCATTACCTGTTTTTCGGGGTCCCCATTCACCAGCATTTGAGCAGCGTTGCCGCGCTTGCAACGCCTGCCCAGGCGCTGGTTCCCGTGGGGGGCGGGCTGATCCTTGGGATTTGCGGCATATTCATTCAGAAATGGCGGCCGCACCGGCCGGTCGATCCGATTGAAGCCAATGCCTTGCAGGGCGGGCGCATGTCGCTCTCCGACAGCCTTGTCATCACGGCGCAGACGGTTCTGTCCAATGGTTGCGGCGCCTCGGTCGGTCTCGAGGCGGCCTATACGCAGATCGGCTCCGGCTTTGCCTCCTGGCTCGGCTCAGCCTTCCGGTTGCGGCGTGGCGATATGCGCACGCTCGTCGGCTGTGGCTCTGCGGGCGCCATAGCCGCCGCCTTCGGCGCGCCCCTCACGGGCGCATTTTATGCCTTCGAACTGATTCTTGGCACTTACACGCCCTTTGGCCTCGCCCCGATCGGCGCGGCGGCGATCGGCGGCGTTCTGGCCGGGCGGGCGCTCGGCGCTGGCGGCGATTTCATGGGCCAGATGGCTATGGCCGCGACCCTCTCCCAATCGGACATGGCCCTCCTGCTTCTGCTCGGCATGATCTGCGCGGCCTTCGGCATTGGCCTCATGAGGGCCGTCACTTTCGTCGAATCCATGTTCAAGGCGAGCCGCCTGCCTTCGGCGTTTCAACCCGCCGTGGGCGGCCTCATCATCGGCGCCTTGGCTATGGTTTCGCCGCATGTGCTGGCCTCGGGCCACGGTGCATTGTTCGATCTGTTCGCGGAGGGTTCGCCAGCGGTCAACGTCCTCGTCGCCATTGTATTTCTCAAGGCCCTGGCTTCCGCCGTCTCGATCGGTTCGGGCTTTCGCGGCGGGATGTTCTTCGCTTCGCTCTATCTCGGCGGCATGATCGGCAAGATCTTTTCCGCAGGGATTGGTTTCTTCAATCCTTTGCTTGTGCCCGAGCCTCACGTCTGCGTCATCGTCGGCATGGCGGGGCTCGCCGTCGCAATCATCGGCGGCCCTTTGACAATGGGCTTTCTCGCGCTTGAGACGACCGGCGATTTCCCCTTGAGCCTGGTGATGCTTGGGGTATCGACAATCGTCTCGGTGATTGTGCGGCGAACCTTCGGCTATTCCTTCGCGACCTGGCGGCTCCACCTGCGCGGCGAATCGATCCGCAGCGCTCAGGATATAGGCTGGATGCGCGACTTGACAGTGCGCCGCCTGATGCGCACCGACGCGAGCATCGCGCGATCCGACATGCCGCTCGCGCTTTTCAAGGAGGAGTTTCCGCTGGGCTCCACCCCATGGGTCGTCGGCGTGGACTCGCGCGGCCGCTATGCCGGGATGATCTCCGTGGCTGAAGCGCATCTCGCCGCCCTCGATGCGGAGACAGATGTGAAAGGCGAGACGTTGGAACCGCTTTTGCGTGATGCGGATACGATCCTGCTTCCGCAGATGAACATCAAGCTGGCGGCACAGCTCTTCGAACAAAGCGAAAGCGAAGCCTTGGCGGTCGTCAACGACAAGACCGATCTCAAGATCGTCGGTCTGCTCACGGAAGCGCATGTTCTGCGCCGCTACACGGAAGAACTCGACAAAGCCCGGCGCGAACTCTCCGGTGAGAGCTGGCTGCGCGAGAATTGACGCCTGGAAGGGTGGTCCGGCACAAGGCAAATTGGGCTCGGAGAGGCGACTCGCCGGACAAGGCGTTGTTAACGCTCAACCCAATGCAACCGAAGCACAATTTCAGCCCAGAATATTCTTGCTATGGTTGAAATATGACAGCCCATAGCGGAAACAAGGTATAAAGTAAACTTTCCAGGGCTTTAGCCGTACTTTTTTTCAATATATTCATTCCCTGCCGAACGGCGGGGCGAGGTGTTCATAGATCTGTATAGAAACACGCAAAAGGCACTCGTATCATTTTTATTACGTATGAATATACACGTATTCATCCATATTTCAAATAAACTTAGATCCATTTTTTCTGATGTGTTCGCTGAGATATGAAAACTATTTAACGTCTGCCTATTCGTGTCAGGAAATAATAATGGGTTTTTATCGAAAATATTTTAGCTAACCGCGCATCAATATTCGGACATACTTTTAACCAGAAAACGGCAACCTTGTGGCTAAAGCTTGACGCACGCCGCAATTCGCGTCATCAGTGGCGCAAATATATGAGTACATGAAGTGTAGATAATTTTAGAACGAAAATAATATTTCTATATACCGTGAATTACATGTTTTATCGAGGTTTTAACATGAATCAATTATATACAGGCTCTGATTTCAGCTTGCATGATCATGTTATAATTAATAGCGTCAGATTAAATCTTGATGATTTGATCAATCAAGATTACATGAACCAAAAAACTGTGCGGAAACTGCACGAGACCTTTGCGAATAACAAGCCCTTTCCACATCTTGTCTTCGAAGGCCTGTTTTCCCCAACATTGCTTGAGCTCGTCAATTCCGAATTCGACTCCCTCAAATGGGGCGATTGGCAGAGCTATGATACAAGCAATGAGCGCAAATTCGGCTCCCGGCCAAACACGAGGTTCGGCCCTGCGACCCAACTTTATTTCAATACGATTTATTCCGGCCCCTTCGTCCGGCTTATGACCGGGGTCACCGGCATCGAAGGCCTGGTCCCCGACCCCGAGCTCCACGCTGGCGGCCTGCATGAGATTCCGACAGGCGGCAAGTTCGCGGTTCACACGGATTTCAACCAGCATCCCGTGACCCACCTCGACAATCGCCTTGTCTTCATCACCTATCTCAACAAGGGATGGGAGGCGGGTTTTGGCGGCGCCCTCGAATTATGGTGCCCCGACGAAGATATTTGCAAAGTCGCGGTCGAGCCCGTCTTCGGCCGGTCCGTCCTCTTCTATCAATCCTCCAGAAGCCCACACGGTCATCCGACGCCAGTCTGCGCGCCTGAGGGACGCACGCGGCGTTCCGCTGCCGCCTATTTCTATAGCAATGGCCGTTCCGACGGCGAAACCACCGAATTTCACAGCACCGTCATCACAAAACAGATCAAGCTTGAGGGGCGGGAAAAGGTTGTAAGAAACCTCAAATATTTCACGCCGCCCGCAGTCGTGGATGCGGTCCGCAAGGTGAAGGGCCTCTTCTGACCGCGCCTTCAACCTGAGCCGAACTTCTCCCCGCGGTCATTCTTTATGACCGTTGGAGGGGAACAAGGCTAAATATCCCTTCCCTCGACTTGAAGCGTGAGCTTTTCGACAATCTTCTCGATTTCGGGCTGGTGCGGATAGATCGCCAGCACCTTTCTGAATATTTCAAGCGCCCTCTTGTCGAGGCCGGCCTTTTGCAAAATCATGCCCATGCCGGTGAGCGCGCCGAAATGCCGGGGTTCGCGCTTCAACACCTCATCTATATCGGCCATGGCGCCGTCATTGTCGTCCGCCAGGAAACGGGCAGTCGCGCGCTGATTCCAGGCCTCCGCCCAATCGGGCTGCAAGGCGACGATCTTGTCGAGAAGCGAAAGCGCCAGGTGATATTGCCGAGCCTGCAGGGAGAGAGCAGCGCGCTCCATCAAAAGATTGGCGGTATCCGAGTCCGAATGCTGCCAGACATGCTGAATCATGGCAGCCAACCCCTTGGCTTCCTCTTCATCGGATGCCGCCTGCAGACGCTTGAAGAACCGATCGAGCATCTGGCTGCGAACCACCGCGGGCGCTGGTCTCGGCGCCAGGGCCTTCTTGAGCTCTTCGGCCTTCTCCTCGGCGGTTTTCGCTGAAGGCGCGCGGGTCTCGGTCTTTGGTTTGTCCGATTTTCCACGGCGGCCTAGCGCCTCCTGCCCCCTGGGCGGAACGCCAAGGCCCGGCATTCCATCGCCCGTCAAGGGCGGCCCCCCGAACCCGAAGGATTTCGGCGGCAATGGGATTGGCGGGAAGCCAGGAATTTGCAAGGTCTCGCCCGGCGGCGAACCCGCTCCGCCTTCCGGAGGAAATCCGAACGGGTCACAGGCAGCGGTTTGAAGCAAAGCCAGCGGAATCGCCACAAATCCGGCCAAGCTTACCAAGAACAGAGTTCGCATGGGTGTTGCTCTGAAACCAACGGTGATAGGGCCGTTGGTGCCGCTCTAAATTAGAGCAGCTTCATGCGAACGTCAAAAATCTCACCCGCATGGAAACAACCAAACGCGCCCTGCGCTCAGCCCTGGCGTGCCTTGTAACGCTTTTGCGTCTTGTTGATGATGTAAACGCGGCCCTTGCGCCGGACAAGCTGGTTGTCACGGTGGCGCGTGCGCAGCGACTTCAAGGAATTACGGACTTTCATGAGCGTGAGACCCTAAAACAAATCACGCCGGGCGGCCGGAAGCCCGGACAGCCAGCGTGAAACATGCGCGTCATATGCCTCAATCGGCGGCTTTGATCAACCGGAAATCGACAAGGTTTCGCCCTCCTGCCTCCGGCCGGGGTGTCGCAGGCACATAAAGTGCTTCAGCTTCCACAGACTAAAGAGACCCGCCTTCACATGTCTCTTTGCGACCCGCTCACGGAAGCAAATTGCGGGAAAGGAATCCCTGAATTTTGCGAAGATCAAGGATATATAGGGCGGTATTGACAATTTCTTTCGAGCGCCGACTTCCCGGCGAGGGCACGGTTCGCCAGACGTCGCAAAGCACAGAATATGGAGAAAGGATCGAATGACAAACGAACAGGTTGAAATCGTCAAGCGCACGATCGTCCGGCTGCTGCCGCCTCGGCCCGAAGGCAATAGCGAAATGATCATTCAGCGTTACGAGAAGCAAAAAAAGGAAGCAAACAAGGCATTTGGCGATGTTTTCTATGCGCGCCTGTTCGAGATCGCGCCGGAAACCAAGGAGCTGTTCAAGGACCTCGAAGGCACGAAGCAGAAGTTCGGCGACATGCTGCCTTTGCTGACCCGCTCCATGAACCGTCTGCACGACACGCTCAACACGATGCAGGAACTCGGCGTCACCCACTGGAAGGCCGGCGTCAAGCTCGAGCATTATCAGCCTTTCGTGAAGGCGCTGCTTTGGACCTTCCATACGCAACTTGGCGACGAAATCTTCAACGGGCAGGTCGCCGAGGCTTTCGTTGCGGTCATTTCGCGCATTTGCGGCATTATGTGCAATGCCGCCTATCCGGAAGCGCGCGGCCTCCCTGAGGACGCCCCCATGCCCACAACCACCACGCCCCCTCCCACGTCGAACTGACCGACTACCCCTCTCGATGCGCGCGGAAATTTTTCTCCGGGCGCGTCGAGAAGGGCGCTTATCTGATCGGCGCGCAAGCTCGTTTACTGCGGAAAACTCACTCCGCGGCGAGCTTTATATCCGCATGGGCCGAACGGAATTGCGCGAGAAAGCTGCGTTCCTCCGCCTTCGCCGCGAGGATATGCTTTTCCTTCACATGACCGAAGCCGCGAATCTTTTCCGGAATCGCGGCAAGCGCCACCGCCAGCGCATGATTTTCCGGCGAGAGATTGCTTAAAATCTCCTCGATCAGCACTTCATAATGGGTAACCAGCTGGCGCTCGGTGCGCCGCTCTTTCGCAAACCCGAAAATATCGAAGGCCGTTCCGCGCAATCCTTTGAGCCCGGCGAGCACTTTGAAGAGCTGCATCGTCCAGGGGCCAAAACTGCGTTTTATCAATTCGCCCTTCTCGTTTCTCCGGCCGAAAATCGGCGGCGCGAGATGGAACTCGAATTTAAGATCGCCTTCGAATGTTGCCGCAACCTGCCGCGCGAAATCGCCATTGGTATAAAGCCGCGCGACTTCATATTCATCCTTCACCGCGAGAAGCTTGAAGTAGGAGCGCGCGACGGCCTCTCCAAGGGCGTTGCTGCCCGGCACATTAGCCCGTTCGGCTTCCTTCACGCGATCGACGAAGGCGGCATAGCGCCTGGCGTAAGCAGCGTCCTGGTAGCCGGTGAGAAAAGCCGCGCGGCGCAAGACAATCTCATCGAAGGAGCGAGAAAGGGACCTCGTCGCCGCAGGCTTGCGTAATGGCGTGACAATCGCTTCGACGCTCGCCGGATTGGCGGCGAGACGGCGGCCCCAGAGAAAGGCTTGGCGGTTCATCTCGACCGCTTCGCCATTAAGCTCAATGGCGCGCAGGATCGAGGCATCGTCGAGCGGCACGAGACCTTGCTGCCAGGCATGGCCCAGCATGACCATATTGGCGGCGATCGATGTGCCGAGCAGGGCGGTCGCCATGCCGGCTGCATCGATGAAACTCACGCCCTCGCCCGCGGCCTCCTGAATAGCGCGCTTGATGCGATCCGAGGGCAAAGAAAAATCGGCGTCACGGGCGAAATCGCCGGGATAAATTTCCGCCGTGTTGACGATGGCGCCCGTCTCGCCAAGGCGCACGGAGGCCAGCACTTTCTTCGAAGCCGAAACAACCAGATCGCAACCGAGCACGAGATCGGCCTCGCCTGCCACCACCCTGATCGCGTGAATGTCGCGAGGGTTCCTTGCAATCTTCACATGGCTATAGACCGCGCCGCCTTTCTGCGCGAGCCCCGCCATATCGATCAGGCCGCAGCCCTTGCCTTCAAGATGCGCCGCTGTACCGAGAATGGCGGCAATAGTCACGACACCCGTGCCGCCGACGCCAGCGATGAGAATGCCATAGGGCTTTTGCCCAATCGCGCGGATGGAAGGACGCGGCAGCGCGGCGAACATGGCTTCGGCGGACTGCTGGAAGGGAGCCTTTTTTGGCCTCGCGCCATGCACCGTGACAAAAGACGGGCAAAAGCCTTCAAGGCAGGAGAAATCCTTGTTGCAACTCGATTGATCGATGACCCTTTTGCGACCGAACTCGGTCTCAAGCGGCTGGACGGAGACGCAATTCGATGCATGGCCGCAATCGCCGCAGCCTTCGCAGACCAGTTCATTGATGATCACGCGGGCGTCGGAATCAGGATATTCGCCCCTCTTGCGGCGGCGTCTTTTCTCGGCGGCGCAAGTCTGATCGTAGATCAGAACCGTCGTCCCCGGCACGGCGGCAAGTTCTCTTTGCGCCGCTTCGAGTTCGTGACGATGCCGGATCGTGACGCCCGCAGGCCAGTCGATCGAGGCGGCATATTTGAACGGCTCGTCGGTGACGACGATGATTTGCTTGACCCCTTCCGCCGCAACCTGACGCGCGATCATATCGACGGTCAGACCGCCCTCATGACTTTGCCCGCCGGTCATCGCGACCGCATCGTTGAAGAGGATTTTATAGGTAATATTGACGCCTGCATCGACGGCAAAGCGCAGTGCGAGCAGGCCCGAATGATTATAGGTGCCGTCACCGAGGTTCTGGAACACATGGCCGCGCGTCGAGAAAGGCGCTTCGCCAATCCAGTTCGCCCCCTCGCCGCCCATATGGGTAAAGCCCTCGGTCGCGCGATCCATGGTGAGCGCCATGAAATGACAGCCTATGCCCGCATAGGCGCGCATCCCGTCCGGCACCTTTGTCGAGATATTATGCGGACAGCCGGAACAGAAATAGGGTGAGCGGGTCGCCGCATCCTCGGTCATCGCAAGCATGGCCTGCGCCTGTTCGAGCCTCTGCACGCGCTGGAGCAGTTCCGTGCTTTGACAAGTGCGCAAGAGCCTTCGCCCGATCGCGACGGCTATGTCATTGGCATC
>DASQCU010000001.1:0-2803 GCA_035634575.1 Beijerinckia sp. | reverse complement strand
ATTTTTTTTGGCCGGTCTCTGAGCGTCGGAAGTCTAAACGTGCCAGCGTGTGTTTGCGAAAGCGAATCACCCACTAGCGAGGATGCTTCCTCGGGGCGCGGCTTTAGGAGGCGCCACCATGCGCAAACACAACCACTCGATTCCACCAGTACTCAAGCACAGTGGTCGGCTGAATAATTCGGTCGTCCTGCGCCGCAGGCGTAAACGCCCGAACGCGCAAAAGCACGGCGTTTTCGCCGAGCCTCTCATCCTTCCCGGTGAAGATCCGCGCGAATTTGAAGCATTACATTCAGCTTGGATCGAGGAATGGGTTCCGTCCGGTCCAAGCGAACAGAGTCGGGTCTTTGGTATGGCAGACGCGGAATGGCGCAAGCTTCGGTCGCGCAGATTTTGCGAGGCAAAGGCGATTGGCAACAGCTTAAGGCCCGACCATCCCGCTTTCGATGAAGCGCGCGGCCTGATCGCTTTTGGCTACCGGATGTGCCGTGAACCAGAAACTGCTTTCGCAGAATACGCGAGCAACCTCCTACGCGCCGATAAAATCCGCCATCTGAACCAAAAATTTCCACGGCAGAATTTTGCGTCCATCGAAGAGTGGACCGCGACTGTTGTAGAAGAGATCAAATCAGTTTTGCTGCCGGCCACCCCGGGCTTCGCCGCGCTCGATCCGGATAAGCTCGATCCTGCAACAGAAGCACTGCGTACCGCGATCATTAAAATGCAGTTATTCGTCACCACTATTCACGCCAGGAATTTCCTTGATGATGACCTTGATCAACAGGAGCGCCTCGACGCAAGGATTGCGCGATTGAGGAGGGAGCTCGTCGAAATAAAAACCGCGAAACAGGTGCTTCGACAAACATCAATTGCCGATAAGACGAAATAACCAGGCAGACGCAAAGATCGTGCGTATTATGGAAAGAGCGGCCCACATGGGAACCGCTCGGGGGAGCGATTGGTGGCAGGCGCGCGAAACTTCTTGAATATGCCGAGTGGCCGCGGATTGCTTGGCAAACAAGAATTTGTGCTGAATTAACAATGCGTAGCAAGTCATAGCACTATTTCTGACAGCGATTTTCTTCTCGGCCCAGCATCGCGATGTCTCGCGCGACCTAGCGCTGTTTCTCGTTCTTTCACTCCGCATCTCATTGCAGATCAACCAAGCGATCGAACACGTCTCGCCGCAGTCCGTGCGCCAGCAAAAATGACATAGAGTTGCGGATTATTGTCTTACACGTACAAGTAGTGAATTGGAAAATCGAAATGAATAAATGTTTGGAAATCAGCCAATTACAAAATGAGAGGTGGGGTTGATCGCCCTCATCGTCTCCATTTTTCGAAAGCAAAGGGCCGCCCCGACCATGGGCGGCCCATTTTTAAAAATCCTTCGAGCTATTGGCCTGCTGCCGAACGCGCCCTCGTTGTTGAGGACAACCTTAAGTGCGAGCTACTCCACTCCCGCTCGACCGATCGGAACGTAGCGGAACGCGGCGCGCCGCATTTCGTCAGCGCGATAAATGTTGCGCAGATCGACAATCACGGGCTGCACCATGACGCCTTTCAGGCGGGTTAGATCCAGGGCGCGAAATTGCTCCCATTCAGTCGCGATCACGACAGCATCGGCGCCTTCGGCCGCGCTGTAGGCGCTACGACAATAATGCACGTCCGGCAAAAGCGGCTTGGCCTGCTCCATCCCCGCCGGATCGTATCCGCGCACGATCGCGCCCAAGTCGCGGAGCGCCGTGATCAACGGAATGGCCGGCGAATCGCGGGTATCGTCGGTGTTCGGCTTGAAGGTCAGCCCGAGCACCGCGATAGTCTTGCCGCGCACCGAGCCGCCGAGCGCCTGAACAACCTTGCGCGCCATGGCGCGTTTGCGCTGCTCGTTGACGGACGAAACCGTCTCGACCAGGCGCAACGGCACGCCATGGTCGTGGGCAGTCTTGATCAATGCGTTGGTGTCCTTGGGGAAGCACGAGCCGCCAAAACCAGGACCAGCGTGGAGAAATTTTGCGCCGATGCGATTGTCGAGCCCCATGCCGCGCGCGACTTCCTGCACGTCGGCGCCAACCTGTTCGCATAGATCGGCTATCTCGTTGATGAAGGTGATCTTGGTCGCCAGGAATGCATTGGACGCGTATTTGATGAGCTCGGCGGTGCGCCGGCTGACAAAGATAATGGGAGGCGTATTCAAATAGAGCGGCCGATAGATTTCAGCGAGGACCTTGCGCGCGCGGTCGACATCGCTGCCGACCACGATGCGATCGGGATGTTTGAAATCCTGGATTGCCGCACCCTCTCGCAAAAATTCCGGGTTTGACGCCACCTCGATATCGGCATCCGGCCGTTTCTCGCGCAGAATGTTCTCGATCTCATCACCGGTGCCCACCGGCACAGTGGATTTGGTGATTACTATCGCCGTGCTCTTGATCAGCGGCGCGATCTCGCGCACCGCCTGATAGACGAAGCTCAGGTCGGCATGGCCGTCGCCGCGGCGCGACGGCGTGCCGACCGCGATAAATATCGCCTCGGCTTCCCCGATGCGGGAAGCCTCTGCGGCGAATTCAAGCCGCCCCTGCCGCACGTTGGATTCGACCAGCTCGGCCAGGCCCGGCTCGAATATGGGAATCTCACCGCGCTTGAGCGCGGCAATCCTTGCCGCATCTTTGTCGATGCAGGTGACCTGATGGCCGAAATCGGCAAAGCAGGCGCCCGAAACGAGGCCCACATAGCCGGCACCGATCATAGCTACGCGCATTGTCGTTTCCTACTTGCTGTCAGGCTTGGTCTGCACCAGAGGTTA